>CAXSEO010000045.1:0-9482 GCA_964235525.1 uncultured Sphingomonas sp.
GCCCGGCACCGGCAAGACCGAACTCGCCCGCACCCTCGCGCACGCCGCCGGGCTCGCGCTGCACGGTGTCGGCGAGGCTGACGACGACGGCGAGGAACCCAGCCGCTGGGACCGCGTCACCGCGCTCCAGCTCGCGCAGCGGATGCTTGCGCCAGCCGGTGACGCGGTGCTGCTGTTCGACGAGATGGAGGACCTGATCGGCGACGCAAAGCCGTCGGGCGGGGATTGGGTCTCGGGGCGACAGGGCAGCAAGGTCTTCGTCAACCGCCTGCTCGAAACCAACGCCGTGCCGGTGATCTGGACCACCAACGCGATCGGCAATGTCGATGCGGCGATCCTGCGACGGATGAGCTTCGTCCTGAAGCTGGACTTTCCGTCGCCGCGCGCGGCGCGACGCATGCTCGCGCGGATCGCCGACGAGGAGGAGACGGTGGTTCACGTACAGCTGGAGGCGCTGCTCGACCGCGCGCCCGAGACCGCGACGGTGCTGCGGGTCGCCACGCGGGCGGCGCGGCTTGCCAACGATGCCGACGGCGGTGCCCGCTCGGCGGCGGCGCTGGTGCGCGCGCTGCGTGGAAGCGAGCTGCCGCCAGAGGCGGGCGAGGCTCTCGATCTGGAGCTGTTCGAGACCAGCCTGCCGCTTGCGCCGTTTCTCGACCGCTTGGCCGGCTCGGGCGCGGCGGATGTCTCGCTGCTGCTCACCGGCCCGCCGGGCACGGGCAAGACGGCCTTGGCGCATCACCTCGCCCGCGCGGTCGACCGGCCACTTGTGGTCAAGCGCGCGTCGGATCTGCTGTCACGCTGGGTCGGCGGTACCGAGGCGGCGATCGCGGAGGCGTTCGCGGATGCTCGCGAGCGGGGACAAGTGCTGCTGTTCGACGAGGCGGACTCGCTGCTGTTCGACCGCACGACCGCCAGCCACAGCTGGGAAGCAGGGCAAGTGAACGAAATGCTGACCTGGCTTGATCGACACCCGCTGCCGGTGATCGCCGCCACCAACCACGCGCACCGGCTCGATCCGGCGGCACTGCGCCGGTTCGTGTTCAAGCTCGACTTGGCACCGCTGGGGCGGGAGCGCGCGGCGCGAGCGTTTGAGCACTTCTTCGGTCTGCCCGCCCCGGTCGAACTTGCGGAATGTCGTAACCTGACGCCCGGGGACTTTGCCGTGGTCGAGCGTCAGTTGCGGCACCTGCCAGGGCGCGACACCCATGACCTGGTGGCTAGGCTCCGGCACGAAGGATCGTGGCGACCAGAGCGAGGACGAGTGGGCTTCTAAGGGCTGGTGATCCCATTGCGGGATTGCCCGTTTGGGCGATGAAGCTCGATGCCGCCTGCCCCGCCCTGCTGTCCCGAGCAACGTCGCGCGATCGATAGTCACCGACAGTTGGTCCTTCCCGGTCAGTCGCGATAGCGCACGAGCGCGTCGCCCAGCGCGTCGCGTAACGGAACCAGCCAGCGTTCGTACTTCATCCATTGATCCAGCCCGTCGCGAAAGATCGGGCGGCGGACCTGTTCAGAACTGGGCGTCTTCACGCTCCGCTTGTTCTCATGAAAGGCGACGCAGCCAGGTTCGAACGGCAGGCCCACATGATCGAGGATACGACGCACGCTGTCCTCCAGATCGTCGACGACATCCTCGTGATGGACGCGCAGCACACGCCCGGGCAGCACGGCATCCCAATGCGCCATCAGATCGAGATAAGTGCGGTAATAGCGCGCGATGTCGTCGACGTCGTAGGTGAATTCCTGCCCTTGCGCGAACAGCTGCTTCAGGTTGCTGAAGCAGCATGCCATCGGCTCGCGCCGCGCATCGATGATCGTGGCGTTCGGCAGCATCAGTGCGATCAGCCCGATATGGCGAAAGTTATTTGGCATCTTGTCGATGAAATGAGGCCGGTCGGTGCGATAGACCCGGGTGTCCGTCATGTAACGCGCGCCAAGCGCGGCGACGTTGTCACGCGACAAGTGAGCGAGCACGCCCGGATAGCGCGGGTCGTCGGGATCGGGATCGCGCCCCTGCAGGTCCAGCACGATGCGCTGAACGTCGGGCAGTTCCTGCGTGCCCTCGACCTGCGAATGCGAGGACAGGATCTGCTCGATCAGCGTCGACCCCGATCGCGGCAAGCCCAGCACGAAGACCGGCGCCGGGTCGGCCACGCCCCAGCCTCGTCGCTGTTCAAAGAAGGCGGGCGTGCAGGTCGCGATCTGCCGGCGAGTATTGGTCTCGATGATCTCGGCGCGGTAGCGGCTCTCTGCGCGCTGCAGCATGTTGCCACGGGCGTAGTGGTGCCAGGAGTCCTCATACGCGCCGCGGTCCTCAAACGCCTTGCCCAGCGCGAAGCACAGCGCGATCCGGTCGACCGATGCCGTCCCCGCCGCCGCTACGGCGGCCAGCATCCGCGCGATCTCGGTTTCGTCGAACCGATAGGTCTTGAGGTTGGCGAGGCTCCAATACGCATCGCCGAAGTCAGGCCGTACGGTCGCCGCCCTGCGGTACGCCTCGACCGCGGCCGGCACGCGCCCGATCGTCTTTAGCGCATGGCCGAGCCACAGATGCGGATCCGGCGCATCCGGCGAATCGGCGATCATCGCGCGGTACAGGTCGACCGCCTGTTCCTGTTCGCCCAACCCCACCGCGATCGTCGCCGCGAGCATCCGGTAGTCGGGATGCCCGGGCTCGGCCTCCTGCAACCGCGCGATCTCCGCGCGCGCCGCGCCGAACTTGTGCCGCTTCGCCAGACAATCCGCATACTCGAACCGCGCCGGGCGATGATCGGGCGCGAGCACCAGCACCGCAGCCAATAACTGCTCGGCATCGTCGAGCACGTCGTGCGCCATGCCGATCTTCGCCAGCAGCCGCATCGCCTCGACATGGTCGCCGTGCTGGACAAGATAGGCGCGGATGATCCGCTCGGCAGGATCGAGATCGCCGTCCGCGAACAGCGAGGTCGCCGTCACGACTTCGGGCGGCAGCGCGGCCAGCGTTGCGACATGCGCCGCTGCCCTCGCCGCATTGTCCGCGTCCTGCGTCAGGCGATATACGCCCTCCAGCATTCGCCAGCTCATCGGCAGCGCGGGGTTGATGTTGACCGCCTGCAACAGCGCCGCGATCGCGTTCGGCGCATCCTTTAACGCCACGAAGCACAGCCCGCGCTCCTGGTGCATCTGACTGAAATCGGGATGCAGCGCGGCGAAGCCGTCAAGCGCCGCCAGCGCTTCCGGAACGCGCCCCGAAAGCCTTAGATTCGTCGCGGCGATCAGCAGCAGGTCGCGGTTCTCCGGCAGATCCGCAAGCATCCTTCGCGCGCCGCGCAACGCCGCTGCATGTTCGCCGGCCTGCTGCAGCCGCCGCAACCGGACGATCTCGGCGGGAACCGACGACGGCGGCGAGGTGGCTTGCAAGCTGCTCATGGGGTGGTGCCGATGTGCGGAGGGCGCCTACCCGCATATCGGCTTTGTCCGCCGCAAGCCTCAGAAATCGTAGCCGATCCGCAGCCCGAACACGCGCGGACGGATCGGCACCTCGGCCTTGATGAACTCGGCCGACGTAGTGAACGTGCTGGCGTGCGAATTGTTGAGGTTGGTGACATACAGCTGCGCGTTCCAGCCGGCACGGGCGGACAGGCCGAACGACGCGTCAACCGTCGCATATCCGGGCATCTTGTAGCGCAAGAAGGTGGTGTTCGGGACGATGACGCCGTCACCCGACAAATAGGTCGCGGGTTCGTTATATTGCGAACTGGTATAGTTGAGTCCCGCCTGCGCGAACGGCTTGTAGTCGCCGATCTGCGTGTCGTAGCGGATGCGGCCACTGCCCTGGAAATGAGGGGAGAAGGCCGCGACCGTACCGACCGCACCGAACGGGTTCTGGAACGCGGCGCCCTTCACCTGCGTGATGCATTTACCGAAGGTCGGTGACGCGGCTATGTTGCCGACGAGGCAAGGCGAGTTCGTCTGCTTGTTGTCGTTGTACGTACCGGTGCCGAGCAGGGTGATATCCCGCACCGGTCGCGCGGTCACCTGTAGTTCCACGCCCTTGATGTTGTAGTTCGGGCCATTCACGCCAAAGGTCGTATTCCCCAGCTGCGCCGGGTTGTAGAACAGGAACTGAACATTCTTCCAGTTCATGTTGTAAGCCGACAGATTGAACACCAGTCGCCGCTCGAACAGCGACGTCTTCACGCCGACCTCGTAATTGTCGAGCGAGTCGGGGGCATAGCTGTTGGGCGTCAGATATTGCGCGGTGCCCCCGTTCGCCGCGGTGTTGGGGCCGACCGCGACCGACCGCTGCGACCGGCTGAAACCGCCCGGCCGGAAGCCTTGCGAGAAGGTGAAATAGGCGAGAGTGGTCGGCGTGACCTGCCAGTTGAGGCTCGCCCGGCTCTTGAAGCCATGATACGTCACATGATCGTTGTGCGTGCCGATATCGAACGTGCCGCCCGCTGGGCCGCATTGGCCGTTGGGGACGTTCAGACAGTTGGTCCCGGTCGAATATTGCGCACCGGCCTCATATTCCTTGTAGTTGTAGTACCGCGTGCCGCCGGTCAGCGTCAGGACGTGCGGGATGATATCGACATCGACCGACCCGAAGAAGGCGAGCTGCGTATACCCGCGCTTGACGTCCTCGCCAAAGCCAGTGTTGTCGTCCCGCGTGCCGGGATCGCTGACGTCGGCCCCTGCCACCGTCCGCGTATTGGCGACACAGGGCTGGCCACCCGCCACCGCGATCGCCAGGTTGGTCGGCGTGCACGACGGGATCGTCTTGTATTCGAAGTTCATCACGTCATCGACACGGAAGATTTCCTGGAACGCGCCGGCCAGCGCGCGGATGCGGCCCGTGTCGGGCGTACTGACGCGGAACTCGTTGCTGATATGCGTATTGTGAACCTTGTCGTGCCAATAGGTCGCGGGCGAGAAACAGGTCGCCGCGCCCTTGCCGAAGCCGGTCGAGCCACCAGTACAGGTATAGTACACGCCGTACGCGGTACGTGAATAGTTGGTGTAATCCATCTGGTTGTCGATATGACGGTCCAGATAGCTGCCGCTATAGACCAGGCTGAGCGGCCCAACCTTGCCATGAACGGTAACCGACGTACTGTTGAACCGGTCGTGATCGTAGTTCGGCACGAACGACGTGATCTGCAGCGGCTTCAGCGTCTGGAAATCGGATCCCGTGGGGTATTCCTGCGAGATGCCCTGCACGTCGAGATTCTGGACGCTTTCGGTGACAAGGATGTTCCACGCGTCGTCGATCGAGTAGAGCGCCTCGATCCGGCCGCCGGTAAAGGTGACGGGGTTGAAGTTCTTCTGCGCGGTGGTGCTGTTGTTGATCTGCGCGCCCGCCCCGGTCACCGTACAAAAGCCAGTGGTGGTCCCCAGCCCGTTGGGACAGGTGCCTTGGGCATTGGGCTTGATGTTAAGGTAGTAACTGCCGGGATCGTTGTTGGACCGCGTGAAATTGCTCGGCACGTTATCGATATAGCCGCCCCGCCGTTCGTTGTAGAAGGTTGCGCGGACGGCGAGCTTGTCCTTGATGATCGGCACGTTCAGCGTGATCGTCTCGCTGTTGTTCGGCGCGCCGCCAGAGGTGAAGCCGTACATGCCGTCGGCATGGCCCTCGAACCGATCGAGCTTGGGCTTGTTGGTGATGTAGCGCACCGCACCCGCCTCGGCGCCGCCGCCGAACAACGTACCCTGCGGCCCTTCGAGCACTTCGACGCGCTCGAGATCGGCGGCGTACACGTCGAGGTTGCGCGCCGGGAACTGGAGCGACTGGTCGTCCAGGTACAGCGCGACGTTGGGGAAGTTGCCGATCGTGGCGCTGGACTGGCCGCCGGCGAACCCGGCACTCAGGCCGCGGATGAAGATCGCGCCCTGACCCGGGCCGTTACTGCCGAACGTCACGTTGGGCGTGTATTTGATGAGGTCGTCGAACGTCGCGATATGCAATTGCGACAGCGTCTCGCCGGAAAAGGCCTGGATCGTCAGCGGAACCTTCTGCAGCCCTTCGTCGCGACGTTGCGCGGTCACGATGATGTCGCCAGTTGACGGGCTTGTGTCGGCTTCGGGGTCGCTGACCGGCGTCGGTGCGGTGGTGGGAGCGGGCGCGGCAACGGTCGCTCCCGAGACATTCGCGGGCCGGTTTTCGGGGGCCGCATGGGCGGCGCTGCCGATCATCGCGGCAACGGCGCCTGACGCCAGATATCGGGTGTTCAACGTCTTTCCCCCAATCACCTTTGCAAGCGGCCTGAGTCCGGGAGCCGAAGCCCACGCGCAGCCGATGGCGGCGAGCCGAGTCAATCCCGGTCCCGTTGCCTCATCCTCTCGCGCGGATCAAGGTTGCGCGGCCAAGTCTTTGGCTGGATGGCACTCATAGGTCCCGCCTATCGAAAAGACGCGAAACCGTCATGCAAGCGTCACGGGCCGTGCATATGCAAACAACATTATGTCGGCCAACCATCAGCATTTACGGTCGTTTCACGCGATCGCGACGATGGGCGGCGTGTCGCGCGCGGCGCGGCACCTCCATGTCTCTCAACCGACATTATCGCAACAATTGAAGGCGCTGGAGACACGCCACGGTATCAAGCTCTTCGAAAGCCGTAAGGCGCCGCTGGTGCTGACGCCGGAAGGTCGCGACCTGTTCGCGCTGACCCAGCGCCTGTTCGCCACCGCCGCGGACATCGACGATCTGCTGGGCGGATCATGGACGCCCAACGGCGGCATAGTGCGGTTGGGATCGGACAATCCGCTCCATGCGGCCAGGCTTGTCAGCATGTTCCGCGAGCGCGAACCTCGCACCGCCATTCAGGTCAAGATGGGCAATGCGCGCGATGTGATGCGGTGGCTGGGCGATGCACAGATCGATGCGGCCCTGGCCAGCGACCCGCCCGGCAACGGCGCGCTCAGTTACGAGCCGCTGGCAAGCGAACGCCTGATGTGCGCGCTGCCAAAGGATCATGCGCTGACGAGCAGCACGTCGGTGCCGGTCGCGTGCCTCCGCGCCGAGACGTTGCTGTTGCGTGAACCGACATCGAAAGCGCGTGCCTTTACCGAGCGAGCGATGGAGGAAGCCGGCGTCAAACCCGGCGCGATCATCGAACTACAGAGTAGAGAACTGATCCGTGAGGGTGTCGCTCTCAACCTCGGACTTGGGATCTTCTTTACCTCTGAATGTCCACCGGACACCCGCATCGTCCATCGGCCGCTTGACACGCCCGGTCGGGAGTATCGGTTACTCAGTTACCTGGTATGCCAAACCGAACGCAAACGCTCCCCCCTGTTGCGTATTCTGCAAGGTATCGCAGGCGAACTGGCCAAGGAACTGATCGGCGATCGATAAACGGTATCTGACGGCACCATCCATGAAGACATGCCTTGTGCCGATCTGATTACGGTTGCCAGTAACGTCCTCTCGGCGACGTGACCGGGCGAGGTGCTCAGGCCGCCTGACGCAAACGGCGGTGCAGATAGTTTTCGTCGAATCCCGCGATCTGCACCAGCTTCGAGGGAGCCATGATGATGACGCTCCCCCGGCTAAGCGCCATCGCGCCCGCCAGGCGAAGCTCTTTCAGCACCCGGTTGATATGCACGGGCGTCATCCCGAGCGCATCGGCCAGAATGAGCTGCG
Source organism: uncultured Sphingomonas sp. (assembly GCA_964235525.1). Taxonomy (GTDB): domain Bacteria; phylum Pseudomonadota; class Alphaproteobacteria; order Sphingomonadales; family Sphingomonadaceae; genus Sphingomonas. The sequence goes on from CAXSEO010000045.1 coordinate 7,631, forward strand.
ACAAGGGCAGCGCAAACTCATCGCCTTCCGTCAGGCCGATGTTGCGAGCGCGCAGGTACAGTTCACAGATCAGATGCGCGACCCGCTCGATCGAGCTGCGCCGGCCCATGCTGACGATCCATGCGCGCATGATCCCCTCGTCGATGAGCTGGGCCGTATACATCGCCCGGGCGACGTTCGGATGCTCCTGCATCATCGCCTGCATCTCGGCTCGCGCGACGGTCGCGACGGTTGCGGGCGTGACCGCCTGGATGCCATGGTCCATCTCCGCCAGCAGCTTGATGTGGAGATCGCAAGCATCTCCGGGCATCATGAAGGCCATGATCTGGCGCGAACCGCTGGGCAGGATCTTGTAGCGGCAGAGCCATCCCTCCAACGCCACGAACATCGGGCCGGTCTCGTCACCTTCACGGATCAGATCCTGCCGGGCAGCGTAACGGCGAGGTTGCGCAGTGACCGCTTCGAGGACGGCGATATCCCGGGTCGTGAAGTCCGCCAAGCCGCTCAGCTTTTGTACGAACCGATTGGCCATAATGAGCTCCTATCGTCAAACTTCAACAATTTATAGTACGTATGTTTATTGTCGAAAGCTATAGTAGATTGTGGCGCGGCTAAGTGGAAGGCCGTAGCGCGGTTCCATCGTCGGCACGTCAACCAGGCGTCGGCGACCGAGAGACAAGACGCGGCTCTCGCCTGTACGCGAGGCGTTCCCATGCCAACCAACGATAACAACCCCCCGAGCCGAAGCGGCGATGCTGCCGCCACCCGATGCCCACGGACACGCCGCCTTGTTGCTCGTCGAGAGCCTGCTCCACCGGCTGGTCGAGCGCTCGGTGATCAGCACCGACGAGGCGATCGACATTCTCGAAACGGCGGACAGCGTCCAGGTCGAGATCGCCGAGGCGGCGGACGTTGCCGGTTCGCCGATGTGGCGCTCGCACGCGCTGCTGTCCTTCATTGCGGGGTCGTTCCGGCACGACAGTGACGGTGGTTCGCAAGCGGCTCACCGGCATCAGGCCGGAGGCCGCCGCTCTCCAGGAGCGACAGCAACGCTGGTTCGACGGTCGGGGCGGGTTACCCATCGGTAGCGTCGTTGCGTCGTTCCAGCATCTCTCGCCAGCGCCGGTCGCGCTCGCCCTGTTCGCTCTTCCACGCCTCACGCAGCTGCTTGCGTTTCCAGCCAGTACGGACCCGGTAAGCCGCACCCAGCAGCGCCACCGCGGCGAGGAAGAAGAGAAGCACGATGCGCATGGCAGAACCTACGTCGCGCGATGCGGATGTCGAACGTCCAGGTTCAGGTCGTTCACCCGGCAGATAGGCTCGCTTCCGCCCGGCTTTGAAGGGTCGCGGTCGCCTCGCGGGGCAGCGGTCACGCCGGGATCTCGTCGATGCTCGTCGGGTTGGTCGCCGCCGTGCCGTTCTCGCGATGGCGGAAGTCGCTTAGCGCCCCGTAGACCTGCAACCGCGCCCGCATCACCGAGCCGAGCGGGCGGTGCGCCGCGAGGCTGTAGGCCGGGTGGAATGTCATTACCTCGTCGAAATAGCGGACCCGCTCGGGCGAATAGGCGCGCTGACGGGGCAGCCTGATCGTGGCCACGGGCTGGTACGGGCTTTCGTCGGTCGGCCATTCGACCGACGCGTCCTCGATCGGCTGCGTTTCGACGTCCGTCCAGGGTTGCGCGCGCGACTCGAACACAACGGCGTGCTCGCGAAAGTGGGCCACAGCCGCATGCCGGAAGCCGTCCTCGTCCTGGTGCGGGTCGAGCTTCCAGTCGCGCAAGGCTTGCTGCTCCGCGCTCGCAGGGAAGGCGGCGACCTTGGCGATATAGTCGCCCCAGCGCATCGGTGCCTG
>CAXSEO010000046.1:0-9465 GCA_964235525.1 uncultured Sphingomonas sp.
GAGCGCATCGGGCGCGAAGTGGCTGGCGAACGCGAACGGCAGGCCGAGCGCGGCGGCGAGCTGCGCGCCGAACAGGCTGGAGCCGAGGATCCACATCTCCGGCCTCGCACCTGCGCCCGGCGTCGCGACGATGCCGGTCTGGCCGTCATCGGCGAAGTAGCTTTGCAGCTCGAGCACGTCGCGCGGGAACTGGTTGGCGTCGGTGGCGAGGCTGCGGCGCATCGCCTGCGCGACCCGCTGGTCGGAGCCGGGCGCGCGACCCAGCCCGAGGTCGATGCGACCCGGGAACAGCGCGTCGAGCGTACCGAACTGCTCCGCGATCGTCAGCGGCGCGTGGTTGGGCAGCATGATGCCGCCCGCGCCGACGCGAATGTGGGTCGTCGCTGCCGCGAGGTGCGCGATCACCACCGCCGTCGCCGCGCTGGCGATGCCGCGCATCCCGTGGTGCTCGGCCACCCAGTAGCGTGTGAAGCCGAGCGCTTCGGCGTGACGAGCGAGGTCAGCGGCGCTGGCGAGCGCTCCGGCGACGGTGCCGCCCTCGATAACAGGGACGAGGTCGAGCAGGGCGTAGCGGTTCATGGAGAGGAGATGGGGAGGAAAGCTCCAGTCTCAAGTTCCTCCCCGCACAGCGGAGAGGGGAACCACCGGGCGTAGCCCGGTGGTGAAGGGGGGTCTGGGAGTGAGCACTCGGCCACCCCCCCTCCACCACGCCTTCGGCACGGTCCCCCTCCCCGTAAACGGGGAAGAGTCTAAAACCCGAAGCTGTACCGCATCGCCAGCCCGTAATCCGCCACCAGCCCGGCATAGTTGCCCGGGTCGCGTCGCCAGAACAGGTTGGTCGATACCTCCCCCGCGCCCACCGGGCGGGCATAGCGCGCCTCCATGTCGAGTTCGCGCCCGGTGGGGGCGAGGTTGAGGCGCTGGTTGGCCCAGCCGCCGACGCTGCTGCTGGCATAGTCCCACCAGCTCGGCAGGCGATAGTCGATGCCGCCGCCCGACACGCGCAACGGCTGCGCGACCCGGAGGCCAAGCGTGTCGTGCGCGCCGAGTACGCCGTCCTTGCCGAGGTCGGCAGACCAGGCGCTCGTGCGGATCAGCCCCGCGCCGTCGATGCCGAGCCGCGCGGTGGCGCTCGTCCACCCCTGCCGCACGCTGCCGCCCAGCGACCAGCCCGCGCCCGCCTCGACCCGCGCCGCCGCGTCCGCGAACCAGCTGGTCGCGCGTGGAGACCCGAGCGAGTCGCCGAGCCGCGCGCCGAGCACCGTGTCGCGCTCGCCGAGCCAGGTGCCGTCAAGGCTGGTCCAGAGCGGGCCGAAGCGGCGGTCTACGCTCACCTGCGCGCGGTCATACCCCCAGCTCCGGTAGGGAGAGTGGCCGTTGGGCATTGTCACGTCACCCTGGTTGACGACATTGCCCGTCTCCGCCGCGACCGTCAGTCCCCAACGCCCCACCCGCCGCCGGAACGCAGCCGCGCTCCCGGTGCGACTGTTGAAGCCCGCCGCCGCGCGCGGATCGCTCGCGACCAGGAACGCGGGTTGCGCCGCGCCCTGCAACGAGGCGACCAGCGCCGCGCCGCCATAGGCATAGCCCATGGCGAAGGTGGCGCGCCTGCCCAGCTGCTGCGTCACCAGCGCCGCCGTGGCGCGCGCGGCGTCCGCGACCGCCGGGCTGAACGTCGTGCGGTCGATCGCCACGCCGCCGTCCGCCTGCGGGACCAGCGTTACGCTCATTGTCATGCCCGAGCCGACCGCGCCCGACAGGTTGCGGGTGCGCGACCCGAGCACGCCCGCCAGCACCGGCTGCGGGCCGACGCGGCGAATGCTCGCGGCGAGGTCGGTCGCGAACGCGCGCGAATAGCCGTCGAGGATCACCGCGCCGAGCGTCCCCTGCGCGTCCCCCATCGGCGCGGACAGCGTCCCGGCGGTGTTCGTGACCGCGATCCTCGTCCCCGCGACCGACGAGGTGCCGAGCGGCTGGAACGCCTTAGTCAGGTCGAGGATGCCGTTGCCCAAGGTGGTGTCGACCCCGGCGGCGGTCGCGTGGCGCGCGGAGGAGAACAGGATCTGGACGATCTGCGCGCCCGTCAGATTGGGGAACGCCTGCGCGAGCAGCGCCGCCGCCGCCGAGATCTGCGGCGCGGCGAACGAGGTGCCGCTCCACAGATAGCTGGTACCGGTGTTGGCGGGCGCGACGACCCGCGTACCGACGGCGGCGAGGTAATGCGCGGCGGCGTCGCCCGCCGCGTCGCTGAACGAGGACAGCGCGCCCGGCGTCCCCGCTTCCGCGTTCTGGTTCTGATAGCCGACCGGTCCGTTGACCGATCCGGCGATGATCACCAGCCCGCGCGCTGCGGCGTCATTGTTGGCGACCTCCGCGAACGGGTTGGGGTTGGCGGTGCCGTCATTGCCCGCCGCGATCACGATGACGATGCCCGCCGCCGTCGCGCGATTGATCGCGGCGACGAGGTTAGTGCCGGGGCTCGATCCGCCGAGCGACATATTGATGACCCGCGCGCCCGCGACCCGCGCCGCGTCGACGCCCTTGGCTATGTTGTTGTCGTCGAACGAGCAGCCGTCGCTGTCGCTGCCCGTCTTGGTCGCGGTGCAGGTGCCGGCGGTGTCCGCGCGCAGCACGAGCAGGGTCGCGTCGAACGCCACGCCCTGTGTCCCCGAGCCGTTGCGCGCGCCCGCCAGCGTGTAGGCGACGGCGGTGCCATGACCACTCTGGTCCTGCACCGTCGCGCCGCCCGCGACATTGGCGCTCGCCGACGATATGCGGCCCGCGAACTGGCTGCTGGTCAGGTCGATGCCCGAGTCGATCACCGCGACGTTGACCCCCGCGCCGGTCGCGCCCTTCTGATAGGCGGCCAGCGCGTTCATATCGACCGCGCCCAGCGTTTGGCGGTACTCGGTCGTGTCGTAGTTGGTGGTCGCCGTCGGCGTCGGCGTGGGGGTAGGTGTCGGGATAGGCGTGGGTGTCGGGGTAGGCGCCGGTGTTGCCACCGCGATCGGGGTGGGCGTGCTCTGGACACCGCCGCCGCCGCAGGCGGACAAGGCCGCGATCGTCGCCACCGCCGCGCCGCCCGCCAGCCGATGTTTCGTCCGACCTCGCATTGCGTCTTCCCCCGCTTCCGCCCGCTCTCAGACTGCCCTCACCTCGTCGCGAACGCAATGCGCCAGGCCCGCCGCGCCTTGCCGCGAGCAACGTCCATCGCCTAGGAAGCGGCGATGACGCCCGCATTGCGCTCGATCCGCGCCTGGATTTTTGATCTGGACAACACGCTTTACCCGGCGAGCGCGGACCTGTTCGCGCATGTTGACCGGCGCATGACCGACTATGTGTCCGCCCGGGTCGGGGTGGGGCGCGACGAGGCGTTCCGGTTGCAGAAGCACTGGTTTCGCGGGCACGGCACCACGCTCGCCGGGCTGATGGCGGAGCACCGCGTCGACCCGCACGAGTTCCTCGACTATGTCCACGACATCGAGATGGACGCGCTGGAGCATAATGCGCCGCTCGCCGCCCTCATCGCGCGGCTGCCAGGGCGCAAGCTGGTGTTCACCAACGGGGACAAGCCCTATGCGCTCAAGGTGCTCGACCGGCTTGGGCTGGCCGAGAGCTTCGAGGCGGTGCACGACATCCATGCGATGGGGCTGACGCCCAAGCCCGATCCCGCGGCGTATCGGGGCCTATGTGACGCCTGGGCGATCGACCCCGCGACCGCGCTGTTCGCGGACGACATGGCGCGCAATCTCAGGCCCGCCAAGGCGATCGGGATGACGACCTTGTGGGTCGACAACGGGTCCGAACAGGCGGGCGACGCCGACCGCCAGCATATCGACCATATCACGCCCGACCTGACGGGGTGGCTGTCCGACGTGCTGGGAGCCGACGCATGAAAATCATCCGCGCGGCCGTGGAGACGGCGTGGGAAAACCGCGCCGCGCTCGACACGGCGACGCACGGGCCGGTGCGCGACGCGGTCAACGCGGCACTGGCGATGCTCGACCGCGGCCTCGCGCGGGTGGCGGAGCCTGATGGCGAGGGCGGCTGGCGGGTCAACGAGTGGCTGAAAAAGGCGGTGCTGCTGTCGTTCCGGCTCAACCCCAACCAGCTAATCCCCGGCCCCGGCGAGTCGGCGTGGTTCGACAAGGTGCCGGGCAAGTTCGACGGCTGGGACGAGACGCGCTTCCGCGAGGCGGGATTCAGGGCGGTGCCGGGCGCCATCGTCCGCCACGGGGCGTATATCGGCAAGGGTGCGGTGTTGATGCCCAGCTTCGTCAACATCGGTGCGCATGTCGGCGAGGGGACGATGGTCGACACCTGGGCGACGGTCGGCTCGTGCGCGCAGATCGGTCGTAACGTGCATCTGTCGGGCGGGGCGGGGATCGGCGGCGTGCTCGAGCCGCTGCAGGCCAACCCGGTGATCATCGGCGACGGCGCGTTCATCGGCGCGCGGTCGGAGGTCGCGGAGGGCGTGCGGGTGGGCGAGGGCGCGGTGCTGTCGATGGGGGTTTACCTCGGCGCGTCGACCAGGATCATCGACCGCGCGACCGGCGAGGTGTTCCGGGGCGAGGTGCCGCCCTATGCGGTGGTGGTGCCGGGCAGCACGGGGGGTGACCTCGGCCTCTATTGCGCGGTGATCGTCAAGCGGGTGGACGAGCAGACTCGCGCCAAGACCAGCATCAACGAACTGCTCCGCAACTGATGCGCGCGCTGGTCGTCGCCCTCGCGCTGCTGCTGCTCGGGTCTGCGCCGCCCGAGGCGCCGCTCCCGGTCGCGCCCGCGCAGGTGGTTGCCACGCTGCCGCACGACCCGCGCGCGTTCACCGAGGGCTTCTTCTTTCGCGACGGCGCGTTCTACGAAAGCACCGGCGAGGTCGGGCGCTCCTTCATCCGCAAGGTCGATCCCGCCACCGGCCGCGTGCTGCGCCAGATCGCGGTGCCGCGGCCCTATTTCGGCGAGGGGATCGTCGCTTGGGGCAAGCAACTGATCAGCCGGACGGGGAAGGAAGGCATCGGCTGGCGCTGGACGATCGACGGGTTCCGGTGGACGGGCGAGTTCCACTATCCGGGCGAAGGCTGGGCGCTGACCAGCGACGGCCACAGCTTGGTCATGTCGGACGGGACGCCGCAGCTGCGCTTCCTTGATCCGGTCACCTTCGCCGAGCGGCGGCGCGTGACGGTGACCGCGAACGGACAGCCGGTACCGAACATCAACGAGCTCGAGTTCGTCGACGGTGAGGTGCTTGCAAATGTCTGGCACACCAACGCGATCATCCGCATCGACCCCGCGACCGGGCATGTGGTCGGGCTGATCGACCTGTCCGCGCTCACCGCGCGCGTCCACCCGACCGAGCCGGAAGCGGTGCCCAACGGCATCGCCTGGGACGCGCGCACGCGGCGGCTATGGGTGACGGGCAAGGACTGGCCCACGATCTTCCAGATCAGGCCGCCCAAGGGCTGAGCGCGCCACACCGTTCGTGCTGAGCTTGTCGAAGCACCGTTCTTCCATAGGTCAAGCAGAAGGCGCAGCCTTCCGACTTCGCTCAGGGCGAACGGAGTGGCGCGCGCTCGACAATGTCATATGCGCGCCCTATCCGCTCGCCCGAACAGGGGAGAGAAACAACCATGCCGACAGCCGCCAGTCAGGTCCTGGACCGCGTGCTCGTGCTCGAGATGGTGCGGGTGACGGAGGCGGCGGCGATCGCGGCCTCGACGCTGGTCGGGCGCGGCGACGAGAAAGCGGCGGACGCGGCGGCGGTGGAGGCAATGCGCGCGGCGTTCAACGAGCTCGACTTCGATGGGACGGTGGTGATCGGCGAGGGCGAGCGCGACGAGGCACCGATGCTGTTCATCGGCGAAAAGGTTGGCCGCGCGGGACCGGGCAGTCCCAAGATCGACATCGCGCTCGACCCGCTGGAGGGCACGACGCTGACCGCCAAGGCATCGCCCAACGCGCTCGCGGTGCTGGCGATCGCCGAGGAAGGAGGGCTGCTCAACGCGCCGGACGTCTATATGGACAAGATCGCGATCGGGCCGGGCTACGAGCGCGGATTGGTCAGCCTCGCCAAGTCGCCGACCGAGAATGTCCGCGCATTGGCGGCCGCAAAGGGGGTAGAGCCGCACGAGATCATCGCCTGTGTGCTCGACCGGCCGCGTCACGAGGCGCTGATCGCCGAGCTTAGGCAGGTCGGCTGCGGCATCATGCTGATCCCTGACGGCGATGTCGCGGGAGTGATCGCGGTCACCAACCCGGAGACCACCGTCGACATCTACATGGGCTCGGGCGGCGCGCCGGAGGGCGTGCTTGCCGCCGCCGCGCTGACCTGTGTCGGCGGGCAGTTCCAGGGCAAGCTGCTGTTCCGCAACGACGACGAGCGCGGGCGCGCGGCGAAGTGGGGGGTGACCGACCTCGACCGAATCTATGAACTCGAAGATTTGGTGAGGGGCGACGCGATCTTCGCCGCCACCGGCGTCACCGACGGGTCGCTGCTCAAGGGCGTCAAGCGGCGAGGCGGAGTGATGTTTACCGAAAGCGTGGTGATGCGCGCCTCGTCGGGCACCGTGCGCTGGGTCAGGGGCGAGCACCGCCTGCCTTGATCCGCCCGGCGCTGCTGCTCGCGGCGGCGTTGGCGGCGGTCGCCTGGTTCGCGTGGGGTGAGATCCCGTGGATGCCGCGCTGGCAAGCGTGGACGCGGGTGGCGATGTTCCGCCGCTGGCTGGTCAAGGATGCGCTGGGTGTGCTGCTGCCCGCGCTGGTCGGGCTGGCCCTGTTGGGGCGACTAGGCGCGATCGGGCGCGTGCCGCCGGAGTTTGCGCCGCTGCGCGACTGGCTCCCGATCCGCTCGATCGGCGCGGAGCCGCTGCTGATCGGCGGAGGCGTCGGCGTGGTGCTCGGCCTCGCGCTGTCGTGGCGCGCGGGGCGGCGTGGCAGACGCCCCTTCGCCTGGGGCGCGATCGACTCGGTGCTGTCGCACAGCCGCGAGGAGGTGCCCTACGGCCTCGCGATGGCGGCGATGGCCGGGGCGTCGGAGGAGCTGTTCCACCGGCTGCTGGTTCCGCTGCTCGGCGCGATCGTTACCGGCAGCGCGCTGGTGGGCGCGGGCGGGGCATTGATCCTGTTCGCGGCGATGCACCGTTATCAGGGCTGGAGGGGCGTCGTGTCGACGGGCGTGGTCGGCGCGCTGTTCCAGGCGCTGTACCTGTTGATGGGGTCGCTCTGGCCGGTGATGCTGGTGCATGTGCTGCTCGACGTGAACGGGCTGGTGCTGCGTCCGCTGGCCGCCCGGTGGGGATGGCGCTATGCGGCGTGGGCGAGGGGAGACGCGCGATGAAGGCGGCGATCGTTCGAGGGCCGGGGCAGGGCCCGGTGTACGGCGACATCGCCGAGCCGGTCGCGCGCGAGGGGGAGGTTGTGGTGACGGTCGCTGCTTCGGCGGTAAGCCACCTCGCCCAGGCGCGGGCGTCGGGCGCGCATTACAGTGCGGGCGCGGGCGGCTTTCCGTTCGTGGTCGGGGTGGACGGCGTCGGGCGGCTCGCGGACGGGCGGCGGGTGGCGTTCATGCTGCCCGACCCGCCCAACGGTGCCTGCGCGGAGCGGACGGCGGTATCGCTGGCGCGCTGCGTGCGGGTGCCCGACGCCCTCGACGACGTCCTCGCCGCCGCGCTGATCAACCCGGGCATGTCGTCCTGGGCCGCGCTGACCGAGCGTGCGCTGTTGAGGCCCGGCGAGACGGTGCTGGTCAATGGCGCGACCGGCATGTCGGGGCGGCTCGCGATCGCGATCGCGCGCTACCTCGGCGCGGACAGGGTGATCGCGAGCGGGCGCGACGCGGCGGCGCTGGCGACACTGGGGGCGGACGACACGTTGGCGCTGTCGGCCGATGACGGCGCATTCGAGGCGGCGTTTGCGGGCGGGGTCGACGTGGTGCTCGATTATCTGTGGGGCGACAGCGCCCAGCGGCTCCTCGCGGCGGCGGCGCGGGCGGGGCCGGAAGGGCGCGCGATCCGCTTCGTCCAGATCGGCGCGATCAGCGGCGGCGAGATCACGCTCCCCGGCACGGCGCTGCGCTCGTCCGCGCTGGTGCTGATGGGCAGCGGCCTGCGGAGCATCGCGCTCGCCGGGCTGGTTGCGGCGGTGGGCGACATGCTCGCGGCAGCCCCGGGCCGGTTCACGCTGCCGGTCCGGGCGGCGCCGCTGTCGGAGGTGGAGCAGGTATGGGCGGAGGCGGACAGCCGCCGCCGCACCGTGCTCACGATCGCCTAGCGCGCGCGTCCGCGATCTCCGCCTGGAGCCGGTCGAGCGCCAGCGCGCCGACCACCACCCGGTCGCCGATCACCCAGCTCGGCGTCCCAGCCATGCCGAGCCTGGCCGCGAGCTGGAGGTTGGCGTGAAGCTCGGCGTCCTCGCCCGCCGTCGCGGCCGGCAATCGCGACAAGTCCACTCCCGCCGCGCGCGCGGCCGCCTCGATCGTGGCGTCGCTGACCGGCCCCGCCGCGTAGAGCGCGTCGTGGAAGCGCGTGAACCGCCCCTGCCGCGCCGCGAGCAGCGACACGCGGGCGGCGGCGCGACTCGACTCGGCGAGCACCGGCAGCTCGCGATAGACCAGCCGGACGTGCGGATCGGCGGCGAGCAGGTCGCGGATCACGGGCAGGCTGGCGCGACAATAGCCGCAATTATAGTCGAAGAACTCGACCAGCGTCACGTCGCCGTGCGGGTCGCCCGCCCAGGCGTCACCGATCGGGGTCGTGATCGCCGCCTGGTTCTCCGCGACGAGCTTGGCGGTGTCGCGATCCTGCAACCGTCCCATCGCCTCGCTGATCACCTCGGGGTGCGCGAGGAGGTAGTCGTGGACGGTCCGCTCCACCGCGGGCGTCCCGCCGCCGCCCAGCGCCCAGACCGCGCCGCCGCCCCCGGCAGCGCCGATCAGCGCCGCCGCCGCCAGCAGTCCGCCTTTCACCGATGGTGCTTCTTGTCGTCGAGGTCGTTCTGCGACGTCATCGCGATATCGGCGGCGCGGATCCAGTCGGGGGAGGTCTTGGGGATGCCCGCCATCGCGTAGCGCGCGCTCATCGCAGCGCGCTTGGTGTCGCCGGTCAGGCTCGCCTGTTCGGCGGTCGCGAGCGCCGCGCGCGCCTCGTCGCCCTGCAGCTCGTATACGGTGCCGAGTTGGTACCAGGCGAACGGATTGTCGTCGTCGCGCGCCACCGCCGAGCGCAGCACCCGCTCCGCCTCGGGATAGTTCGCCTTGTCCTCCGTCGCGATCAGCGCGTGACCGAGCGTGGTGGCGATCAGCGGCGCGTTGCGCGTGCCCTCGGCGGCGCGACGCAGCGGCACGATCGCATCCTTGGGCTTGCCCGCCTCGAGCAGGATCTGGCCCTGGATTTCCTGGAAATACGGGTCGTCTGGGTCCGCCTTGACCAGCGCGGCGGCTTCCGCGTCCGCCTGTTCGGGGAAGCCGCCCTT
>CAXSEO010000047.1:0-9436 GCA_964235525.1 uncultured Sphingomonas sp.
CGAGCTGTTGACCGCCGTCCGTGATGAACTGGCGGCTTGTCCCGCCCGCATCGTGGACCGCCACGGCATATCGCTGACCCGCGATGGTCGCGAACGGCTTCGCTTGCCCGCCACCGAAGCACAGCGTGAAATAGCCGATCGCCATCAAGATAGCGCCGAACTTCACCGAGCGTTTCGAGCCGAGGTACTGGTCGGCGATCAGGCCGCCGACGAGCGGGGTTAGGTAAACCAGCGCAGTGAAGCCGCCGTATAGGCCGGTCGAGGTCTTGTCGTTGAACAGGAAATGGCTCGACAAGTAGAGCGTCAGGATCGCCCTCATCCCGTAATAGCCAAACCGTTCCCACATCTCGGTGGTGAACAGCCGTTTCAGCTGCGCGGGATGATTGAACCATTCCAGCACCTCCGCTGGACGCGGGCGGGTCAGGTCGAGGTCGCGATCGGTCTCGAGGACCGGGGTGTCCACCATGTTCGTGCTCCCTCGCGCGCCGTCTCACAGCGGCGCTCGGCGACGAACGTAACGGCTGCGGCGCGGCTGTCCATGCCCACCGCGCCTCGTTAAAGCCGCGCCCATGTTCAACGACCAGTCCTCGCCGTTCGCCGCGCTCGCTACCCGCCGGTCGGGCAAGCCACGCGACCTCGGGCTCCCCGGGCCGACGCACGAGGAGCTGCTGGCGATGGTTGCGCTTGCCGCGCGGACACCCGACCACGGCAAGCTCGCGCCGTGGCGGTTCGTGATCGTTCCGCCCGAGCGGCGCGATGCGTTCGCCGCGCTGCTGGTCGACGCGGCGCGCGCGGCGGGGCGGACCGATCTGGAAGCGACCGAGCAGTTCGCCCGGCAGGCGCCCGCGCTGGTGGTGATGCTGTTCTCGCCGGTCGAGAGCGCGATCCCGCTATGGGAACAGGAGCTGTCGGCGGGCGCGGCGGCGATGAACCTGCTCCACGCCGCGCACGCGCACGGGTTCGCGGGCGGGTGGCTGACGACCTGGGCCGCCTATGACGCGCGGGTGCTGGCGGCGTTCGGGCGCGCGGGGAAGCGCATCGTCGGGTTTTTCTTCATCGGCACGCCCGCGCGGGAGCTGGTGGAGCGACCACGGCCGGAGTTGGGCGCGGTGGTCAGCGAGTGGGCGGGGTAGGTTTGACCCCAAGTTCCTCCCCCGCAAGGGGGAGGGGGACCGCCGAGCGTAGCTCGGTGGTGGAGGGGAGGAGTCCCGAACGGCTGAGGGTAAGCGGTCCTCCCCCTCCGTCACGCCTGTCGGCGCGCCACCTCCCCCTTGCGGGGGAGGAACTAGCCTAGGTCGGTGACAGACGCTGTTCAGCCAAGGGGCTGTAGCGGTAGCCCCCCTACTCAGCCGCCGCCGCCACCGGCCCGCGGCGCTCGCTGAGCAGCGCGTCGAAATAGCTGATCGTGCGCTGGAGCCCTTCCTCAAGCTGCACACGCGGGCTCCAGCCCAGATGCTCCCGAGCACGCGATATGTCGGGGCGGCGCTGGCGGGGATCGTCCTGCGGCAGGGGGCGGTGGACGATCCGCGAGCGCGAACCGACCAGCGCCACCACCCTCTGCGCGAGCTCCAGCATGGTGAACTCGCCCGGGTTGCCGAGGTTGACCGGCCCGGTGACGCCCGCGCCCGTGTTCATCATCGCGACCAGCCCGGACACGAGGTCGTCGACATAGCAGAACGAGCGCGTCTGGCGGCCGTCGCCATAAATGGTGATGTCCTCGCCGCAGAGCGCCTGGACGACGAAGTTCGACACCACCCGCCCGTCGCGCGGGTGCATGCGCGGGCCATAGGTGTTGAAGATCCGCACCACCTTGATCTCCAGCGCGTGCTGGCGGCGATAGTCGAAGAACAGCGTCTCCGCGCACCGCTTGCCCTCGTCATAACAGGAGCGCGGGCCTACGGGGTTGACGTTGCCCCAATACTCCTCCGGCTGCGGGTGCACCGCAGGGTCGCCATAGACTTCGCTGGTCGAGGCTTGGAGGATGCGCGCCTTGGTGCGCTTGGCGAGCCCGAGCATGTTGATCGCGCCGACCACGCTGGTCTTGGTGGTCTGCACGGGGTCGAACTGATAGTGGACCGGCGAGGCGGGGCAGGCCAAATTGTAGATCTCGTCGACCTCGACATAGAGCGGGAAGGTCACGTCGTGGCGGACCAACTCGAAGTCCGGATGGCCGAGCAGCCCCGAAACATTGGCGCGGTCGCCGGTGAAGAAATTGTCCACGCACAGCACCTGCTGCCCCGCCGCCAGCAGCCGTTCGCACAGATGCGAGCCGATGAACCCCGCGCCGCCGGTGACGAGCACCCGCTTGCGCGCGTCGGTGTAAAGATCGCTGGCCATCGTCCCCCGTTCATCCGCCCCTCGCGGGCGCTTGACGCGCTTCGCTGCACCGCGCGGCGGGGCAGGTCAAGGCGGCGGCCAGCCAAGCGACCTTCGTCCATGTTAGCGCCACGTCGAAGCGGGGCGTGGACAAGTTGGAAAAGTTGCGAGAACATTACGGGAACGTTGATTCGGAGAACGCCGATGCCCGCGATGTTCCACCCTGCCGCTTGGGCGACCCACCATGGCTGACAGCCACCTCCTCGCCGACCTGCACCCGCGCGTGCGAACCATGGCCGAAACCCTGCTCAAGCGAGCGGAGGCCGCGAGCGTGCCGCTGACCGTTACCTTTACGCTCCGGTCGATGGCGACGCAGACCGCCTTGTACGATCGCGGGCGGACCTGCCCCGGCTGTATCGTCACCAACGCGCGCGCGGGCTACAGCTTTCATAATTTCGGGCTGGCGGTGGACGTGACGCCGACAGAGCTGCTCGCGTTGCCGCGCTGGGGTGACACGCCCGCGCACCAGGCGCGCACGGACGCGCTCTGGCACCAGGTCGGCGCGATCGGCAAAGCGGCGGGGTTCCGCTGGGGCGGCGAGTTCGCGCGGCTCGTCGACCGGCCGCATTTCGAATGGTCGGGCGACCTGTCGCTCGCCCAGCTGCGCGCGGGTGCGCGACCCGCCTGAGTTCGCCAGAGGAGAAAGCGAGATGAAGATCGATTTCGGCAAATGGCTGGCGGTGTTGACCCACCTCCTGCTCGCCGCGCCCGCGCTGATCGCGGCGGTCCGCCCCGCGCTCGATGCGGCCAAAGCACCGCCGCGCGGGTAAACCGTGCCTTCGCCGTTTACGAACGGGCGCGGGCGCAATATCCGCCGCTCCGTCGCCCTCGGTCGGGCGGCGGAGCGAGGCGGAATTGACGGCGGCCCTGGTGCACCACGAGTTGAGGCAGGACGCGCCGGTGCCTGCGGCCGAGACGTTGATACTCGCGCCTGCCGAACCGCCTCGCCCGGTCGGCCGCGCATGGTGGATGCTCGATCGCACGGCGGTGCTGGCGGTGGGCGTGCTCGCGGGCTTCCTGATCGGCCTGTCGTTCAACGCCGCCGGGCGCGCGGCGATCTGGGCGGCCCTGTTCCCCGATGAGATCGCCCGCCCGATCGCCGGACCGCCGCCGGTAGCACCAGCGCTGGAGGTGGCCGCCGCACCGGGCGCGATCGACCCGCGTGTCATCCGGCGCGTGGCCGCCGACGGCCAGATTCGCGTCGGCGTGTTCGGCGACAGCTTCGGCGACGGCGTCTGGGCGGGGCTGTACCATCAGCTCCCCGAGAAGCAGGGCTTCCAGATCTTCCGCTTCGGCAAGGAAGCGACCGGCTTCACCCGCTATAAGACGCTCAACCTCGAGGATCGCGCGCGCGCGCAGGTCGCGCACCAGCCGATCGATGTCGCGGTGATCAGCTTCGGCGCGAACGACATCCAGCCGATCTTCGAAGAGGGCCATCTCCAGTTGCTGATGGGTCCGGGCTGGCAACGGATCATCGGCGCGCGGATCGACCGGTTCGTCGCGGTCGCGCGGTCGACGGGGGCGGCGGTGTATTGGGTCGGCTTGCCGGTGATGCGCGACCCGGCGATGGACCGCGACGTGGCGGCGATGAACGCCTTCTACGCAGGCCGGATGCGCGCGCTCGGCGTTCCGTTCGTGGAGACGCGGTCGCGATCGGTCGACCGCGCGGGCGGCTATGCCGCGTATGTGCCCGACGCCAAGACCGGCGCGCCGACGCTGATGCGGCGGCAGGATGGTGTGCATATGACGATGCAGGGCTATGACCGGCTGACCGTGCCGCTGGTCGCGCGGGTGCGGGCGTTCGCTGCGGCGGCGCGACGCGCTGCGTTGGCGAAGGGTCACCCCAGCCCCGCGTTGCTTACCGCGATCCGGGGTCCCGCGCCCAAGGTCAAACCCGCGCCCGCCGCCGCGCCCGCGCCATGATCCCCGCCATCGCCCTGGCGCTCGCGCAGGCGAGCGCGCCCTGCCCGGATCACCTCTGCGACGCGGAGCGGTTGCGTCCCTACTTCGACAAGCTCGCGCGCGCGAAGCATCGGACGGTCCGCATCGTCCAGATCGGCGATAGCCACACCGCGGGCGACCAGATCACCGGCGCGTGGCGCACCGCGCTGCAGGCGCGCTATGGCAGCGCCGGGCGCGGGGTGCTCGCGCCGGGGCGACCTTACGCTGGCTATCTCACCCGCGGCGTCACCGCCTCGCAATCGCCGGGGTGGAGCGTCGACGGCATCTTCGGCCCCGCCTGGCACGATGGCGTGGGCGCGGCGCGGGGGTTGAGCAACTACAGCCTGTCGACCCGCGTCGAGGGCGCGTCGCTGTCGCTTGCCGCCGACGCGGGCGAGGCGTTCGATCGCTTCACCGTCTGCGCGCTGCATCAGCCGGGCGCGGGGACGCTGCGGCTGACGGCGGGCGCGGCGAGCGAGACGGTGCCGCTCGGCGACGACAGCGGCCCGCGCTGCACGACGCTGCGCGCCGACGAACCCGGCTACAGTGCGAGCGTGACGGTGAGCGGCGGCCCCGCGACGATCACCTCCTGGTCGGCCGAGCATGACGCGGGCGGGGTCGTGCTGTCCAACCTTGGCACCGTCGGGGTGCAGCTGACGCATCTGACGCGGGTCGACGACGCGCTGCTGCGCGCAGAACTGCGCGAATACCGCCCCGACCTGCTAGTCGTCGCCTACGGCACCAACGAGGCGTTCTCGCCCTCGCTGACGCCGGGGGGGTTCGAGGACGCCTTCCGCCTCCAGATCGCGCGGCTCAAGCGGTTCGCGCCGGGCGTGCCGATGCTGCTGCTCGGCGCTCCCGACAGCGCGACGAAGCGGGCTGACCTGCGAAGCGCGGACGGGTGCGAGGCCGCCAGCCCCGCCACCGCGACCGTCGAGCCGCTGCCGTCCTCCGGCGGCTGGACCCCGACCGCTAACCTGCTCACCGTGCAGCTGCTCCAGCGGCGGCTCGCGCATGAGCTGGGCATCGCTTACTGGGACTGGTCGGCGGCCATGGGGGGACGCTGCACGGCACGCGCGTGGGCCGCGCTCGACCCGCCGCTGATGCGCCCCGACCATGTCCACTTCACCAGCGCGGGCGGGCGCGAGATCGCGGCGCGGCTACAGGCGGACCTCGACGCTGGGGCGCGGCGAGCGGGCGTGGCCGACAACACGGGCGAGTAGATGCTGTTCCCGACGCTCGCCTTCGGCGTGTTCTTTCTCGTCGTGTACGCGCTCGCCTGGGCGTTGTCGGCGAGCAACGAGTGGCGCAAGATCGCGCTGCTGCTCGCCAGCTGGTTCTTCTACGGCGCGTGGGACGGGCGGTTCGTCGCGCTGTTGATCGGGTCGGCGGTCGCCAACTGGTTCCTCGCCAGCCGCATCGCGGCGACCCGCAAGGAGGGCGTCAAGCGCGGACTGGTCGTGCTCGGCGTGGCCGTCAATCTCGCGATCCTCGGCTGGTTCAAATATTTCAGCTTCTTCATCGGCCAGCTCGCGGTCGCGTTCCACTATCTGGGACTCCAGCGCGACCTGCCGCTGTTGCAGGTGCTCCTGCCGGTGGGCGTGTCGTTCTTCACCTTTCAGGCGATCTCCTACCTCGTCGATGTACGGCGCGGGCGGGTGGCGGCGGCGGGGCTGCTCGACATTACGCTGTTGATGAGCTTTTTCCCGCACCTCGTCGCCGGGCCGATCGTGCGCGCGTCGGACCTGCTGCCGCAGTTCCGCGCAGCCCCGCGCGCCGACCGGGGCGCGGCGGCGGCGGCGCTGCTGCTGATCGTGTGGGGCCTGTTCAAGAAAGTCGTGATCGCCTCCGAGCTCGCGACCGCGCTCGTCGACCCGGCGTTCTTCGACCCCGCGCGGCGAAGCGGCGTTGACCTGCTGCTCGGCGCCTATGGCTATGCGGTGCAGATTTATTGCGACTTCTCGGCCTATTCGGACATGGCGATCGGCATCGCCGCGCTGCTCGGCTACGCCTTCCCGCGCAATTTCGATCAGCCGTACCGCGCCGCCTCGCTCCAGGAGTTCTGGCGGCGCTGGCACATCAGCCTGTCGAGCTGGTTGCGCGATTACCTCTACATCCCGCTCGGCGGCTCGCGCGGGAGCACCGCCTTTGTGTGCCGGAACCTGATGCTGACGATGCTGCTCGGCGGACTGTGGCACGGCGCGAACTGGACGTTCGTGATCTGGGGCGCGCTGCACGGCGTCGGGCAGTGCATCGAGCGGGTGTGGCGGACGGCGAGACCCACCGGGTGGCGCGCGATCCCGCGCTGGGCGGGGGTGCTGATCACGTTCCACGTCGTGACGCTCGGCTGGGTGTTCTTCCGCGCCGAGTCGCTTCCCGCGGCGCTCGGCTATTTGGGGCGGCTGGTGAGCGGCGGGTGGGCTGACACGCTGGTGACGCCGTTGTCGCTGGCGCTGGTCGCGCTCGGGCTGCTGATCCATTTTATGCCGCCTCGCGGCATTCAGCAGCTCGCCGAGCGCGCGCGCCACTGGCCCGCGCCCGCGTTTGGCGTCGCGGTGGCGGCGGCGGTGCTGGTTGTCGACGCGCTGCGACCCGAGGGGGTCGCGCCGTTCATCTATTACCAGTTCTGACGGAGGGTTGGGTGACGATCGGGGCGGACCGGGGCGAGATTGCGGAGGTGGGCGCGCCGACGCTGCTCCCGCGGGATCCGGTCGACACGCGGCGCGCGGGCCGGTGGACGGGGGTGACGATCGCGATCGCCGCCGCGTGCCTCGCGCTGTTCAACGCGCAAGGACTCGGCGGCTGGGTCGACGAGATGACCCCCGGCCCGCTCAACGCGCCGCTGCGTGCGCCCGTCGCGGCCTGGGTCGCGCGGACGCAGGCGCTCGACAATCCGCGCGCGACGCTGCGCCGCTGGTGGCAGCGCGCGCGGGCGGCGCGGTTCGGGACGGAGCAGCCGGGGCAGCAGGGCGCGGCGGCGGGGTGAGCTAGCGGTAGAAGACGTTGCCGCCGATCTCGGCCACGCGGACATGCGCGGCCATCGCGTGCGCCGACGCGGCGGAGTGGAAGAACAGCGCGCCGGGCGCGACCTCCTCGCCGACATCGCCCAGCACATCGGTCGCGATCCCGACCGCGCGCGTCCAGGCGGCACCGCGCGGAGGATTGTACGCGTCGACATCGAAGAACTGACCGCGCTGACGGACCACGCCGCACACGTCGGGCGCGAACCGGCCGCTCCTGACCCGCGCGCGGATCACCTGCGCGATCGCGACCTGGCCCGGCCCGGCGCGCGCACCGGCTTCGTGGAGAATGACCTTGGCCATGCACTCGACCTGACGCGCGTCCGGCGCGTCGATGACGGCTGGTGCGAGCGGGGTTGTCGGGAGAGCGAGGGCCGGGGCGGACGCGGCGGCCGGCTGCGGGTCGGCGACGACGGTGGTGATCGCGGACGCGGCGGCTGTGGGCGTCTCGGGAGCGGAGGGCAGCGCGGCGATCGCGATCTGCGCACTCCAGGCAAGACCGAGGAACGAAACGGCCTTGAGGATGGTTGAACAACTAACCGGCATCAGTAACGCTTCAGGGGCGCGAGGCCGTAGGCGACCGCGTGGAACGCGGGAAACAGGAGCGATCGCCGACAAACCCCACGTCTCGCCACCTCGACGCCGGATAAGCGGTCGGGGGCTGGTGGACAGAGGATCTCCCTGATTGTGTGACGGTTCCGAGTCAAAGCTTCGGCGTTGAATCGTGTGATGGCCGGGATGGACGGTGCGAGAAGACGGTCCGCGCCCGGGAACCAACGCCGCAATCTGGCTTGCTGCGATCAAGCTACAAAGGATCGCGGCGATCCTTTGATCAAGGTCGCGCGACTCGTGTTGGTATAAGATTGCTGACCCGATTCGACCCGCGTCGCGCCGTTACTTTGGCGGAACGCGCGGTCGTGACGATGTTGTTTATTGGTCGGGCACAACCGCTCGCCAGCTTCTCCGGTGCGACGCTTATATTCAGATGGTTAGCCTGCCGCCGCGCCCGCGCCCTTCACCGCGCGCCTTCTGGCACCGGAACAAACAGACTGCCCGCGCCGACCGCGCGCGCGAGGCGGCCGAAGCGGGATTGCTCGGCCGGCGCGTCCCAGGCGGCTGAGGGCGGCCGCCCGGGACGTCCTCCTCAGGCCGCGAACTGGTTCATCGTGTTGTGCGCGCCGCCCGCCTTGAGCGCCGCCTCACCCGCGAAGTAGCCCTTATGGTCGTCGCCGATGTCGCTGCCGCTCATGTTCTGATGCTTGACGCAGGCGATGCCCTCGCGGATCTCCTTGCGCTGGACGCCCTTGACGTAGCCAAGCATCCCCGCCTCGCCGAAATACTCTTTCGCCAGATTGTCGGTCGACAGCGCGGCGGTGTGATAGGTCGGCAGCGTGATGAGGTGGTGGAAGATGCCCGCCCGCGCCGCCGCGTCGCGCTGGAAGGTGCGGATGCGTTCGTCCGCCTCGATCGCCAGCTCGGTCGCGTCGTAATCGACGCTCATCAGCCGCGCGCGGTCGTACGCCGACACGTCGCGGCCCGCTTCGGCCCAGGCGTCGAACACCTGCTGGCGAAAGTTCAACGTCCAGTTGAACGAGGGCGAGTTGTTGTAGACGAGCTTCGCGTTGGGCACGACCTCGCGGATACGGTCCACCATCGACGCGATCTGCTCGATGTGCGGCTTTTCCGTCTCGATCCACAGCAGATCCGCGCCGTGCTGGAGGCTGGTGATACAGTCGAGCACGCAGCGGTCCGCGCCGGTGCCCTCGCGGAACTGGTAGAGATTCGACGGCAGCCGCTTGGGCCGCATCAGCTTGCCCGCGCGGTTGATCAGCACGTCGCCGTTGACCGAATTGAGGTCCGTCACCTCCTCGCAGTCGAGAAAGGCGTTATACTGGTCGCCGAGATCGCCCGGCGTCGTGCTATGCGCGATCTGCTTGGTCAGCCCCGCGCCGAGCGAGTCGGTGCGGGTGACGATGATGCCGTCATCGACCCCGAGCTCGAGGAACGCGTAGCGGCAGGCGCGGACCTTAGCGAGAAAGTCCTCGTGCGGGACGGTGACCTTGCCGTCCTGGTGCCCGCATTGCTTCTCGTCCGAGACC
>CAXSEO010000048.1:0-9404 GCA_964235525.1 uncultured Sphingomonas sp.
ATCGGCCGTCGGACAGCGCCAGCCCGTCAAGGTCGGCAGCGGGCGAGAGGGGAGACTCGTCGTCAATGACGAGGATGTGGACCGGGCGGTCTAGCCCCTCCTGCCGGGCGACGCTCTCCACCGCGCGGCGGAGCAGCCCGGCGCGGCGCTGAAAGAACGGGATCACCACCGCGACGGCGCGCTTGTCCTCCATCAGCGCGGGCGCTCGGCGTTGAGGCGGCGGATGGCGGGCGGGCAGTCGCCGAAGCGGCGCAACAGGTAATCGCGCCACGCGATCACCAGCGCCCGGCGGGTCGGGCCGCTCGCGCCCCCGGCACCGGCGCGAAACCAGCGCAGGTCCGCCCTCATTCCCTGCAGCAAGCGGCGCGGGCCGACATGCTTCTCCCAGAATAACAGCCGGTTGCGCTGGAGAAAATAGGCCTGGAGCGGCGACGCCGCCGAGCCAAGCGACGCGCTGCCGACATGCTCCACCACCGCGTCGCGGACCACGAAGCACGCGCTTCCCGCCGCGCGCGCGCGGTAGCACCAGTCAGTTTCCTCATAGGTGAGGAAGAACCGCTCGTCGAACAGCCCGACTCGCTCGAACACGCGCGCGGGCGCGAACAGCGCCGCGCCGAACACGAAGTCGGTCGGGATCAGCATGTGGCCGAGCTCGCCCTCGTCCGCCGGTTCCCGAAACCAAACTGGCGCGCCCGTGCCCGCGTCCATGCGGCTGCCAAAAAACTGCAGCTCGCCGCTTCCCTTGTATCGCACCACCGCGCCGAGCACCGCATCGGGACGCGCCTGCGACGCCGACGCCAGCGAGCCCAGCGTGTCGGGCTGGACCAGCGCGTCGTTGTTGAGCAGGAACACCGCATCCGTCCCGTCTGCGAGCGCGGCGGCGATGCCGGTGTTGCAGCCACCCGCGAAGCCCTGATTGGCCACGTTGCGGATCAGCCGCGCCTCGGGCGCGTGTGCCGCCAACTCGCGCGCCGAACCGTCGGAGGACGCATTGTCGACAATGTAAAACGTCCAATGCGGGTAGGCGGAGGCGCGCAGCGACCGCAGCGCCTCCAGCGTGTCGCGCCACCCATTCCAGTTGACGACCACCACCGCGATCCGCGGCTCCGCGGCCGTGCCGGCGTCGGGCGGCACCTGCCCGCGCTCAGCCGCGCGCGTTCGCGGCGCGCGCCTGGAGCGGACGCCACCAATCCTCGTTGGCGAGGAACCAGGCGAGCGTCTCCGCGAAGCCGGTCGGGAAGTCGCGCGCTGGTTCGTAGCCGAGCTCGGAGCGGATCTTGATCTCGTCGATCGCGTAGCGCCGGTCATGGCCGGGGCGGTCGGTGACATAGGTCTTGAGCTCGGCGGACGACTCACCCTTCGCCGCGGGCGCGTCCGGGAAGCGCGCCGCCAGCGACGGGTCGCGCGCGAAGGCGGCGTCGACCCCGCGGCAAATCTCCTCGACCACGGTCAGGTTGGGCAGCTCCTGCCCGCCGCCGACATTATACGTCTCGCCGACGCGCCCGCGCTCGATCACCAGCTCGATACCGCGGCAATGGTCCTCGACATGGAGCCAGTCGCGCACGTTCATCCCGTCGCCATAGATCGGCAGGTTGCGGCCCGACAGCGCGTTGAGCGTGAACAGCGGTATCAGCTTCTCGGGAAACTGGAACGGCCCGTAATTGTTCGAGCAATTGCTGGTCGTCGTCTCCAGCCCATAGGTATGGTGGTAAGCGCGGACGAGGTGGTCCGACCCCGCCTTGGACGCGGAATAGGGTGAGTTGGGCTGGTACGGCGTCGTCTCGCTGAACGCGGCGTCGTCGGGGCCGAGCGAGCCGTACACCTCATCGGTGGAGACATGGTGGAAGCGGTGCGGGCGACCCGAGCCCCTGTCGAGCCACAACTTCTTCGCCGCCTTGAGCAGGCTGTGCGTGCCGACGACGTTGGTCTGCACGAAGGCATCGGGGCCGGTGATCGAGCGGTCGACATGGCTCTCGGCGGCGAAATGCGCGATCGTGGTGATGTCGTGATCGGTCAGCAGCCGCTCGACCAACGCGGTGTCGCAGATGTCGCCCTCGACCAGCTCGACGCGGTCAAGCCCATCGAGATTGGCGGCGTTGCCCGCATAGGTGAGCGCGTCGAGCACGACAACCTCGTCGTCCGGGTGGGTGCCCCGCCAATGGTGGACGAAGTTCGCGCCGATGAACCCGGCGCCGCCGGTGACGAGCAGCTTAGCCATTCAACTTGATCTCGCTTAGCATGAGGCGGAGATTGCTCCGCCAGTGCGGGGCGGGCGCGCCGAGCGCCGCCGTGGTCTTGGTCTTGTCGAGCACGGAGAAGTGCGGCCGCTTGGCGGGCGTCGGGAAGTCGGCGGTCGCGATCGGGATCACCGGCACCGCGCGGTCGAGCAGCCCTGCGCTGAGCGCCTCTTCCTGGATCGCGACCGCGAAGTCGTACCAGCTCGCCGCGCCCGAGTCGGTGTAATGGTACACGCCGCGCGCGCCTTGGTCGGCGAACGCCCACAGCGCGCGCGCGAGGTCGGGCGCGTAGGTGGGGGTGCCGATCTGGTCGGCGACCACGCGCACCTCGGGCCGCTCGGCCATTAGCCGCAGCATGGTGCGGACGAAATTGCCGCCGGTAGGCGCGTACACCCAGGCGGTGCGGACGATCAGCGCGTCCGCGCCCGCCGCCGCCTCACCCGCCAGCTTGGTGCGGCCGTACGCGCCGAGCGGGGAGGGGGCCGCGTCGGGCGGGTAGGGGATGCCGCTCGTCCCGTCGAACACGAAGTCGGTCGAGACATGCACCAGCCGCGCGCCCGCGTCTCCTGCCGCGCGCGCGAGATGCGCGACCGCGTCCGCGTTCACCGCGCGCGCCGCGTCCTCGTCGCCTTCCGCCTTGTCGACCGCGGTATAGGCGGCGGCGTTGAGGATCAGCTCGGGGCGGTGCTCCGCGACGATCGAAGCCACCGCGCCCGCGTCGGTGATGTCGAGCACGTCCATGTCAACCGCGACGATTTCCGCGTTGCCGGGCGCGCAGCGCTGGAGCGCGGTGCCGAGCTGCCCTTTCGAGCCGGTGATCAGCACCTTCACGCGAACACCTCCGCGTCCGCCAATGTCCTCGCGACCGCGTCCTTACCCGACAGCTGCGGCTCCAGGCCGTCCAGCGGCCAGTCGATGCCGATCGCGGGGTCGTTCCACAGCAGCGAATGCTCGTTCGCGGGCTGGTAGAAGGCGGTACATTTGTACAGGAACTCGGTCCCGTCGGCGAGGCTCAGGAAACCGTGCGCGAAGGCGGGCGGGACCCACAGCATCCACTTGTTCTCCGCCGACAGCTCGACGCCGACCCACTGGCCGAAATGCGGCGAGGAGCGGCGCATGTCGACCGCGACGTCATACACCGCGCCCGCGACCACGCGCACCAGCTTTCCCTGCGGATCGGGACTCTGGTAATGCAGCCCGCGCAGCACGCCGCGCGCCGACTTGCTGTGATTGTCCTGCACGAAGGCGAGGTCGAGCCCGCCGTCCGCGAACGCCTGCGCGTTCCAGCTTTCGAGAAAGAAGCCGCGATCGTCGCCGAACACGCGCGGCTCGATCAGCATGACGCCGGGTAGCTTGGTTTCGGTGATCTTCACAGCGGGTTCGCCTCGCCCGAGAGCAGCTGCAGGAGATATTCGCCATAGCCGCTCTTGCGTAAGGGTGCGGCGATTCTCTCGAGCTGCGCACCGTCAATGAAGCCCTTGCGCCAGGCGATCTCCTCCGGGCAGCAGATCTTGAGCCCCTGCCGGTCCTCCGTCACCTTCACATATTGCGCGGCGTCGATCAGCGAGGCGTGGGTGCCGGTGTCGAGCCAGGCATAGCCGCGCCCCATGATCTCGACGTTGAGCTTGCCCTCGTCGAGATAGCGGCGGTTGAGGTCGGTGATCTCCAGCTCGCCGCGTGGGCTCGGCTTGATCGCGTGCGCATGCTCCACCGCGCGCCCGTCGTAGAAATACAGGCCGGTGACGGCGTAGTTGGACTTGGGCCGTTCCGGCTTTTCCTCGATCGTCTCCGCGCGCCCCTGCGCGTCGAACGAGACGACGCCATAGGCGCGCGCGTCCTGGACATAATAGCCGAACACGGTCGCGCCCTCCGCGCGCGCGTCGGCGTTGACCATCAGCTCGGTCAGCCCGTGGCCGTAGAAGATGTTATCGCCCAGCACGAGCGCGGACTGTTGCGTGCCTACAAAATCCGCGCCGATGTGATAGGCCTGCGCCAGCCCGTTAGGTTCGGGCTGCACCGCATAGACGATCCTCATGCCCCAGGCGGAGCCGTCGCCAAGCAGCGCTTGGAACGACGCCTGGTCGTGCGGGGTGGTGATGATCAGCACCTCGCGGATGCTCGCCAGCATCAGCACCGACAGCGGATAATAGATCATCGGCTTGTCATAGACGGGCATTAGCTGTTTTGAGACCGCGCGGGTCAGCGGATATAGCCGCGTGCCCGATCCGCCGGCGAGAATGATGCCCTTGCGCAACTGATGTCCCCTCGTCAGATCGCGAAGTGCGACTAGCCCAGCTTGTGCGGTGCGGCAAGTTAATCGCGGCTCACCGCGGGTCCCGCTTCGGCGCATTTCGTCCGGCGGCGCGCCCGCTATGCCGCACCGCGCGGGTCCGGTAAGGGCGAGGCATGGACGAGCAGGACGACCCGATCAGGCGCGCGGCGCGGCTATGCTTCTTCGCGCACTACCATCCGCACGGCATCGCCGCCGAGCATGTGCTGATTCACCTTCGCGCGCTGGCGGCAGCGGGGTTCACCGTGGTCGTGCTGTCGACGGCGACGATGCCGGAAGGGGAACAGACGAAGCTGCGCGCCGCCTGCGCGATGCTGGTCATGCGCGACAATGTCGGGCTCGATTTCGGCGGTTGGATCGAGGCGGTGCGGCGTTTCTTCCCGATACGGGCCGAGCTGCTGCTATTCGCCAACGACAGCGTCTATGCACCGGTCGGCGATCTGCCCGCGTTCATCGACCGGCTCCTCGCGACCCCGGCCGACTTTTACGGCGTGATCGAGTCGCTGGAGATCACCCCGCATCTGCAAAGCTGGTTCCTGCTGTTCCGCCCCTCTGCCTATACCTCGCCTGCGTTCCTCGAGCTGATGAGCGAGCCGGTCCCGCCGACGATGAGCAAGAGCGAGATCATCGCGCGCTATGAGGTCGGGCTTACCGGGCTGCTTGTCGCGGCCGGGCTGCGCTTCCACGCCGCCTACCGCCCGGCCGTCAACGGTCTGATCGCTCCTCGCCGCCATTTCAACGCCGCGCACCTGCTTTGGCGCCAGTTGATCGAGCGGCAGGGCATCCCGTTCCTCAAAATCGAGCTGCTGCGCGACAACCCCGCGCGGGTTACAGATGTCGACGACTGGGCGGTGGTGGTAGGCGGGCGGGCGGGCGCGCTCCGCGACGCAATCGGGCGTGACCTGAATTTACGCGGCCAGCCGACCGGGGCGGGCGCGCGGCGGCGCTGGGAGGATACGCTGGACGAACCCAATCCGGCGCTGTGGCCCGAACTCCAGCCCTATCTTCGTCGCGACTTCCGGCGATCTGGGCCGAGCCTTTTTCAGCGGCTTAATTCCAAGCTGTACCGCTGGGCGGCGCGCGCCGCCCAGCGTCGCCGCGAACGGGCGGGCGCGTTTGAGGGCAAGGAAAGGCATCCGGCCTGGTAGCGGGAGGGCCGTCACCGGCCCATGCCGAGCCGCAGCCGCACTTCCCGCCGCATCGCGGGGCTGAGCTTGGAGCCGGTCATCAGGTCGACGCGCCCGGTGAACCAGTCACGATCTTCCGGCCCGCCCGCGAACGGAAGCAGCGCGTCGAGAAGTGCCTCTCTCAGCCCGCCGTCGGTACGCAGGCTCCGCCATTCGGAGAACCATACAATGTAAACACGCGCCGCCAGCTTCGCGAACATGCGGCGCGTCGGCTGGTCGAGAATTGTCGAGCGGCCAAGATAGTCGAGCAGTAGCCAGAAGCGCTGACGCAGCGGTCGCCGGAACATCAGCAGCCAGCGAACATGCGCCCCGTCGAACTTGCGGGGCTCGAACTCGACGTTGTTGACCTGATTGCCGCCGTGGATGCGATGATACACATGCGCTGCGTCGACATAGACCAGCCCACGCGAGAACAGCGCTTCCAGCGCCATCAACCAGTCGAACGGCAGCGGGTTGCAAAGGCTTGCCTCCGTCAGCATGCCGCGTTCCGCGATCGTCGCATGCGCGGAGAACATCGGCTGCACCAGCGCGCGCAGCCGCACGCCCGGGCCCGGTTTGAGCTTGAGCGCCTCCAACAGCGAATGCCCTTTCGGCCTGCCCTCGCCGTCGATCAGCTCGGAGCGGCCGAACGCCATCGGCCGTCCGTCCATCGCCGCGAACAGCCGCGCGTTGCGGTCGGGCGCCCAGCGGTCGTCCTGGTCCGAGATCGCCACATAAGGCGCACGCGCCTCGCGCAGCAACTGCACCAGCCGGTTGTTCTGGCCGAGATTGCCCGTCGACGGCACCACCCGTATCCGCTCGTCGCGCATCGCATAGGCGTCGCTCATCGCGCGCGTACCGTCGGCCGAGCCGTCATCGGTAATCAGCAGCTCGAAATCATCATCGTCCTGCGCCAGGATCGAGTCGATCTGTTCGGACAGGAACCGTTCGCCATTGTAGGTGGGCATGATGATGGACAGTTTCGGCGTCACTCGGAAACTCCAGCAGCGCGGGTTGCGCGGGCGGTAGGCACGACTCGACAAGCCTCGTCAACGCCGGAAAGGCCAATGATGGAACAGGTATGAACACGGTCGACATCTGCATCTGCACCTTTCGCCGCGTCTCGCTGGCGGACACGCTGCGCTCGGTGGCCGCGCAGGACGTGGCGGCGGAGGTGATCGTCGCGATGATCGTCGCCGACAATGACGAGCAGCCGAGCGCGCGGGAACTGGTGCTGAGTCTCGAGCGCGAGTTGGGCTTGCCGGTCCGCTATGTCCACGCGCCCGCGCGTAACATTTCGGTCGCGCGCAACGCCTGCCTTGACGCTGCAACTGCACCGCTGCTCGCGTTCATCGACGATGACGAGATCGCGTCGCCCGGCTGGCTGTCCGCGTTGCTCGCGGCGATGGAGGGCGAGGGCGCGCCGATCGTGCTCGGCCCCGTCCGCGCGCGCTACGCCGCCGACGCGCCCGCGTGGCTCCGCCGCGCGGACCTGCACTCCACCGCTCCGGCGCGGCGACGCGACGGCGCGATCGACACAGGCTATTCGTGCAATGTGTTGTTCCTGCGCGCGGCGGTCGCGGACGCGCGTTTCGACCTCGCGCTCGGACGAACGGGTGGCGAAGATGACCTGTTCTTCAGCCGGCTGCACCGGGCCGGCAACCGGATCACTTTCGCGCCCGACGCCTGGGTGTGCGAACCCGTGCCAGTCGGGCGCGCTCGCCTTGGCTGGCTGCTCCGGCGCTCGTTCCGCAACGGCCAGACCTTTGGCCGCATCCAGCATGAGCGCGGTCGCGGAGGGGCGACGACCGCGAGCGCGGCCGTGAAAGCGGCTGCGTGCGCGGCCCTGGCGGTCGCGACCTGCTGGTCCCCCCCACGCTGGCGGCGTGCGACCGTTCGTGGCGCGCTGCACCTCGGCGTGGTCGCGCGAGCTTTTGGCAAGCGGGAACTCGAACTATACTGAATGCGCGCGGGGCCGGGGGGCTCGGGCGAGGCGAGCAATGTTGGTCGGTTCGCCAGTCAGCGTGCGCCGGGTTGGTTCGCCAGCGTTTCGCCCGCGATGTCGCGGAGTTCTGATGCGACCTTCCGCCAATCGCCCCGTTCAATCAGCGCCGCGCCGCCGCGCACCTTGAGGTCGGCTATCCTCGCGAGAGCGTCACCTCGTCGCTTGGCCAGCGCGCGCTGCGCGTCCAGTTCGCGGGCGAGAAGGTGGAGCAGGTTGGCGATGCCCAGGAACGAGCGCGCGTCGCTGTGCGTGGGCTGGTCGGCAGGCTTGCCGTCGGCGACCGCGCGCATCCCGCGCGAGGCCTCATCGGCGGCGGCCAGCAGCTGATCCGCGGTCGCCCGGGTGGCGGTGGTGGTCATGGGCCCTCCTGGAGGATCACTTGCTCCCGTTCGGGTTGCCGAACTCCTAACCACCCGTCGCGGCAAGTGACCTTGAGCTGGGACGTTGCCGTGAAGCCGACGGAACGGTAACGGGTCAAACCGGGGCGGGTGGAGAGCAGGGTGCAGACGATCTATGATTGGGCGAGCCTGGCGATCTTCGCGGGCCTCGCCGTGATCTTCCTCCAGCGCTCGGTCGAGCCCGAGCAGACCGACCGGCTGATTGACTATCTTCCGCCCGCGATTGGCTGTGCGGTGGCGAACTGGTCGGGGAACCATGGCCACCCGATCATCGCGGTGCTGATCCTGATCGCGGTGGTGGCGCATATCGTGCTGATTCTGAAGCCGTTCGGCAACCGTTAAGGCCGGGATCGAGCGGCTTAGCGGCGTCTTAACCACAAGGTCGCGATACATCCGTCCGAGGGTTCGGGCGGAGTATCATGGGCGGTCTGAAGGGCGCGGCGGGCGCGGCACTGGTGGGATTGATCGCGTCGCATCCGGCGCGCGGCGAGACACTGGAAGAGGCGATCGCGGCCGCGCGCGCCGGCCCGCGCATGATCGTCGCGCGCGCGACTTACCGGTCGACCGTAGCCAGCGCCGCCGCAACCGTCGCCGGCACCCGCCCGACAGTGGTCTTCAACGCGAACGTCACGCGCAATTTTGACTCGGACGTATACGGGCCGCGGTTGCGAGACGAATCGACGCTGCAGGTCGGGGTTCCGCTCTACGCGGGCGGTCGCATCAGCGCGGGCCGGGCGGCGGCGCGCGCAGGGCGGCGCGCCGGACGTGCCGCCTTCGAAGCGGCGGAGGCGCGGCTCGCGGTCGACGTCGCGGAGGTCTATACCGCCGTGCAGGAAGCGCGCGAGCTCCGCCTGATCGCCGCCGAGCAGGTCGAACGACTCGACGGCTATCAGCGCCGGATCGAGGCGGAATGCAGGGCGGGCGCGGCGGACGGCACCGACGTGGCGGAAGGAACGACGCGACTCGCAGGCGCGCGGCGCGATCTGGTCGACGCCGAGCGCCGGCTTTCTCTCGCGGAGGAGCGGTACGCCGAGCTGGTCGGACACCCCCCCGGCGACCGGCTCGACACTGCGGTCGCATCGCTGCCGTTCGATGCCGCGGCGGCGGCTGAAGCGGTGCGGCGCGACAACGCCGAGCTCCATTCATTGCGCTATTCGATCGAACAGGCGACCCATGACGTCAAGGCGCAACGCGGCTACGGGCGCCCTTCGCTTACCTTTATCGGCACGGGCAGCTATGGCGACACCGGCACCGGACTTGTCAACAACGACGCCTACGCGCTGACGCCCGCCGGCGTGCTCGAGCAGG
>CAXSEO010000049.1:0-9362 GCA_964235525.1 uncultured Sphingomonas sp.
CAGGAGCACGCCGATCAGTGCCGCCCCGCCGAGCGAGAACAACGCGTTCCACCCCGCGAGCGAAACGCCGAACAACCGCCATTGCGCCTCGTCGCAGCGGTTGATCGGCGCGGCCATGATCTGCTGGAGCAGCTGGCTGGTCGACAGCCCGCCGCCGAACTCGGCGGTGCAGGCGGTGTGCCCCTGCCAGAAATGCCACTCGACCCCCGCATGGAATACGCCGATCGCGCCAGAGGCGGCGATCGCCACCGTCGCGAGCGCAACCAGGCTGCGCTTGAACGGGGCGACAAAGGCGAGCGCGGCGATCGCGACGGCGGCGTAATGCGGCCAGCGCTGCCAGTGGCACATCTCGCACGGGGTCAGCCCTCCCCAT
The DNA here is from genome assembly GCA_964235525.1 of uncultured Sphingomonas sp. GTDB lineage: Bacteria > Pseudomonadota > Alphaproteobacteria > Sphingomonadales > Sphingomonadaceae > Sphingomonas. The sequence goes on from CAXSEO010000049.1 coordinate 374, forward strand.
AGCTGCGACGTCCACGCGCCGGCGAGCAGCGCGGCCGGGAGCAGCAAGGCAAGGAGGCGGGCATTGCGGAACGCGCGGTCCGCGCCGTTCCGTACGCCGCTCGGCAGCTCTCGCAACTGGTCGGTCGACCGCTCGCGTAGGGTCGTGTCCGTCATGCCGGACGTGTTCCGGCATCCAACGCTGTGCCGACGTGCGTAATGCAAGCACGCGAACACCGTTGGGCCCCGGCGCGAGGCCGGGGTGACGGGAGGTTTGTCGTCTTCACCGCCGCGCTCCCGCCATCGCCGCGACCTGCTTCGGCGCGGGTGCCGCCCCGCCCGGCGCGATCCGCCAGATCGTCTGCAGTGCGTACCAGAGCTGGAAGTCGGTGATGCCCTGTTTCTTCAGCGTGTCCGGCGTCGCGGTGAAGCGGGGGTCGTCGCGCGTGTCCTCCTCCAAGACCTTGTCGTCAGCCTTGACCTCGTTGATCAGGTGACGGCGCAGGTCCGCCTCGCGGAAGCTCGGGCGCGACTTGTAGTCGGGGTCGTTGAGTTCGGGGACGCGGATGTCGGGCTCGATCCCGCCCTCCTGTACCGAGCGCCCCGACGGCGTGAAATAGCGCGCGGTGGTGAGCCTGAGGGCGGTTTCCGGCCCGAGCGGGATCAACGTCTGCACCGATCCCTTGCCGAAGCTGCGCTCGCCCATGATCAGCGCGCGGTGCTGGTCCTGCAGCGCGCCCGCGACGATCTCGCTGGCCGACGCGGTCCCTGCGTTGGTGAGCACGATCACCGGCAGCCCGGGCGCGTCGTCGCCGGGCTTGGCGTAATAGCGTTCGATGTCGGTCTTCTCGCGCCCGCGCTGCGAGACGATCTCGCCATGGTCGAGGAACGCGTCGCTGACCGCGATAGCCTGTGACAACAGCCCGCCGCCATTGTCGCGCAGGTCGACGACATAGCCGAGCGGCGGGTGGCCGAGCGACTTGTTGATCGCCATGATCGCCGCGCGCGTGTCCGCGCCGGTGTTCTCGGAAAAGGTGTTGATGTCGATGTAGCCGACCTGACCCTTGACTTCCCACTTCACCGACTTGGTGGTGATGATCTCGCGGGTCAGCGTCACGTCGATCGGCTTGTCGCGACCGGGGCGCACCAGCGTCAGCGCGATCGGCGTGCCCGGCTTGCCGCGCATCGCGCCGATCGCCTCGTCCAGCGTCTCGCCATAGATGAGGTGGCCGTCGATATGGGTGATATAATCGCCCGACTTGATCCCGGCGCGCGCGGCGGGGGTGTCCTCCTGCGGCGCGATGACCTTGACCGCGCCGTCCTCCATCGAGACGGACAGGCCGAGCCCGCCGTAATTGCCTTCGGTCAGGATGCGGAGGTTCTGGAAGTCGGTGCCGTCCTCATAGGAGGAGTGCGGATCGAGACTGGCGAGCATGCCCTGGATCGCGCCCTTGATCAGCTTGTCGTCCGAGACCTTGTCGACATAGTCCGCCTTGACGCGGTTATAGACGTCGAGGAACTTGTCCATCTGGCGATATGTATCGGTATCCACCGCCGCCATGCCCTCGGTAGCGGCCGGGATCAGCGCGAGCGCGGCGAGCAGCGCGGTGGCGGGCAGGAACTTGGCGAGCATCGGTCGTCCTGTGTCGGGGAGGGTGCTTGTACCCCAACTCCCGCCAAGGGGAAAGCATGGCTGGGGTGAATGGCAGGTGAAGGCGCTGGCAGCGCGCTACAACAAGGCGGCCGGGTCGACCGGCCGTCCCCTGCGGCGCAGCTCCACCGTGACGCGCGGGTCCTCGCCGGTCGGGGCGGTGCCGAGCGGGGTGCCGGCGCGGACGGTCGTCCCGGAGCGAACGGCGAGGCGCGACAGGCCGGTGACGAGGCTGGTCCAGCCCGCGCCATGATCGATCACCACGATCGGCCCATAGCCGCGGAACACGCGCGCGAAGATCACCCGGCCCCCGGCGGGTGCACTGACGGACGCGCCGGGCGCGGCGGCTAGCGTCAGCCCGCGCGCGCGTACGCCGGCAGCGGATAGCTCGCCGAAGCCGCTCACCAGCGTGCCCGCGACGGGAAGCCGGTAAGCGGGGCGCGCGGCGGGACCGGGGAGCGTCGGCGCGGGCGGGCCGGGGAGCGTCGCGAGTTCCGCCTCCGTTGCGCGCTGCCCGCCCGCAAGCCCGATCTGGTCGACGATGTCGCGCGCGCGCTCGCCGAGCGCGATCGCCCGGTCGGACTCGGTCATCGCCGTCTGGCTGAGCGCCTGCGCGCGCGCGCCATGCGCCGCTTCCGCCTCCGCCAGCGCCGCGCGGCGTTGCTCCAGCGTTCCGCGCGTGTCGGCGAGCGCGGTGGCGGCAAGCGCGGCGTCATCGCGGAGCGCGCGGGTGCGGGCGAGATCGACCCGCAGCCCCGCCGTGCGCGCGCGGATCGCCGGGCGGACGGCGGCGAACACCGCGCGCAGGTGGACGAGATCGTCGACCGACCCCGGCCGCGCCACCGCCGCGATCGCGGGCTGGCGCGTCAACGAGGCGAGCGCGCCGAGCAGCCGCGCGACCGGCGCTTCCCCCGACGCGAGCCGCGCGCGCTGGTCCCCGAGCAGTCGGTCGACCAGCGACACGCGCGCCTCGCCCGCGTCGAGCTCCGCCTGCGCCTGCGCGACGCGCGCGGCGGCGGCGCGTTGCCGGGCGCGCGAGCGAGCGGCGGCGGTGCGTTCGTGCGCGGCATCGGCGGCGAGCGAGTCCGCGCGGGCGGCGGCAGTAGCCGCGTCCGCCTTGGCCTGGAGAAGCCGCTGGCGTTGGTCTGCGATCGAGGGGCCTTGCGCGGCGAGCGCGCCACCGGCGAGCGCCGCGACTACCGCTATGATCAACCGCCCGGCGTCCATCCCGCTATCCTTCGCGATGGTAGGGGTGACTGGCAAGGATGCTGGTCGCTCGCCACAACTGTTCGGCTAGCATCGCCCGCGCGAGCAGGTGCGGCCAGGTCAGGCGACCGAACGACAGCAACAGGTCCGCACCCGCGCGGTCGGCGGCGCCATGCCCATCCGCTGCCCCAAGCTCGAAGCGGGCTTCGCGTACTCCCTCGTCACGCCAACGGCCGAGCAGGGCGGCAAAGGCGAGCGAGGTGGGCGGCTCCCCGGTCTCGTCGAGCAGCACGCGCCGTGAATACGGCGGCAGGTCGGGGACGCGCCCGCCGCTGTCGGGCAGCTCGGTCACGCGCGTCGGCCAGCTGATGCGCTTCAAATAACGCTCAACCAGCTCCGCCTCCGGCGACCGCCCGATCCGCCCGCGCGCGAGGATGTGAAGGAGCATTTACCCCGATTAGGCGGCGACGGTCAGGCCGTTCCCGCTACCGCAGCCGGTGTCTCACCGACCGCCCACATCTTTTCCAGCGCGTAGAACGAGCGGACCTCCGGGCGGAACAGGTGGACGATCACGTCGCCCGCGTCGATCAGCACCCAGTCGGCGGTGGGCAGCCCCTCGACCCGCGCCGGACGGCCGGTCTCCGCCTTGATCTTCTCGACCAGCTTGGCGGCCATCGAGGCGACTTGGCGCGTCGAGCGACCGCTGGCGATCACCATATGATCGGCGATGGACGACTTGCCCGCGAGCGGGATGGTGATCGTGTCCACCGCCTGGTCGTCGTCAAGCAAGGCAAGGACAAGCCCGTGCAGCGCCGCGACGCTGTCGGCGGGGGCAGTCGGGGCAAGAGCTGGTATGGCCAAGATTGTTCCTTCGGCGATTACAGGCCAAGAGATGGGGATCGCGGCCGCGTGTGCCAGCCGGGGTCGGCGGCGCGGATCAACGTCGCGGAGGTCGGGTCGGGGCGGAAGCGGAGCAGCACCAGCGCCGGCAAGCTCCAGTCAGGCCACCATCGCGCTTGCCGCGGCGGTCGGCTGAACCGCTGTAGCCAGCCCATCGCCGGAGTGCGACGGGCGACAAGGCTGTACCCCGGCCGGGCGATGACGGCAATGGGCACCGCGCGCGCGATGCCTCGCCAGTCGCGCCAGCGGTGGAACTGGGCGAGATTGTCCTCCCCCATCAGCCAGATGAAGCGTGTGTTCGGGTGTAACCGGATAAGCGCCCGAACGGTGTCGACGGTATAGCGGGTGCGAAGCCGCGTCTCGACTGCGCTCGCCCGGATCGGCGCGCGCCGCGCTAGCGCCCGCGCCGACGCGAGCCGCGCGGCAAGCGGGGCCATGTCGGGGGCGTCCGCCTTGAGCGGGTTGCCGGGCGATACCAGCCACCACGCCTCGTCGAGCGCCAGCGCGCGGATCGCGGCGAGCGTGACGCGCCGATGCCCGCGATGCGCGGGGTTGAACGACCCGCCGAGCAGACCGACCCTCTTCAGGAACGGGTCCAGTTCTCGCGTTCGTGGCGCATGCGGAGGATCTCGACGCCGTCTTTGGTCTCTCGATAGAAAAGCAGGTAGCCGGTTTGACCGACCTTCCACTTCCGCAGGCCAAGCTCCGTGAGAGAGCCCAAGCCGGAGCCTTCCGCGGCGCGTCGCGCTTCGGCTAGAGCGTCCAAGCCAAGCTGGTCGGCAAAGTCGGGGTCGCGAGGCCTATGCCACTCGTCGATCCGCGCGAGGTCAGCTTGTGCCGGCCCCGTCCAGCTCACTCCCCTCATTCAGCGGCAGCGCGTCGATGCCGTGTGTCGAACCAAGCCTCCATATCCTCTTGACTGATAAGGTCACCTCGATCCGCAGCGTCTATTCCCGTCTGCAAGAACTCTAGAAACTCGATCCGGTCCGCTACATAGGCTTTGACCGCATCGCCGAGGATCGCGCCGGTTGTACGGCCTGTCCTGTCGGCAAGCTCGCGCAGCGCAGCAACTGAGCCCGCTTCAAGGTGGGCAGTAATGGACGTGGCCTGAGTCATTCGGGGAGACTACGCGCGCCGAACTGATCGCTCCACACCGCGCCTGCCCCGTCCCGCGTACCTCCCACTTATACGTCGTTAGCCCTTCCAGCGCGACGGGTCCGCGCGCGTGGATGCGGCCGGTGGCGATGCCGATCTCCGCGCCGAGGCCGAACTCGCCGCCATCGGCGAACTGGGTCGACGCGTTCCACATCACGATTGCCGAGTCGACCTCGGCGAGAAACCGCTCGGCGACCCCGACGTCCTCGGCGATGATCGCGTCGGTGTGGTGTGAGCCGTGGCGGGCGATGTGCGCGAGCGCCTGGTCGGGGCCGTCGACGATCGCGACCGCCAGCACCGCGTCGAGATATTCGGTGTCCCAGTCCGCGTCGCTCGCTTCCGCCAGCGCCGGGTCAATGACGCGCGCGGCGGCGTCGCCCCGCAGATCGCATCCTGCGCTGCGTAGCGCGTCGAGCAGGCGGCGCGGCTCGGAATACTCGCGGTCGATCAGCAGCGTCTCGGTCGCGCCGCACACGCCCGGGCGGCGCATCTTTGCATCCACCACCACCGCCTCGGCCTTCGCGGGAACGGCGGAGGCGTGGACATAGCTATGATTGATGCCGTCAAGATGCGCGAGCACCGGCACCCGCGCCTCGGCCTGGACGCGCGCGACCAGCCCCTTGCCGCCGCGCGGAATGACCAAATCGAGCACGCCCGCCGCCGTCAGCATCGCGCCTACCGCAGCGCGGTCCTGCGTCGGCACGAGCTGCACCGCGTCGGCGGGAAACCCGGCGGCGGCGAGCCCGCGCACCAAGGCGGCGTGAACCGCCCGGTTGCTCTCGCGCGCCTCCGACCCGCCGCGCAGGATCGCGGCGTTGCCGGCCATCACGCACAGGGCTGCCGCGTCGGCGGTAACGTTGGGGCGGCTCTCATAGATGATGCCGATCACGCCGATCGGCACGCGCACGCGGCGCAGCAGCAGCCCGTTGGGACGGCGGGTCTCGTCGATCACCGCGCCGACCGGGTCGGCGAGCCCCGCCACCGCCGCGACCGTCGCCGCGATGCCGTCGACCCCGCGCTCGTCCAGCCGCAGCCGGTCCCGCATCGCGGGCGACAGGTCGCTCGCCCTCGCCATGTCGCGCGCGTTCGCCGCGACGATGCTGGCGGTGTCCGCGCGGATCGACTCCGCCGCCGCGCGCAGCCCTGCCGCCTTGGCCGCTGTCGGCGCGCGAGCGAGCAGCCGCGCCGCGGCGCGGGCGCGCGCGCCCATGGCGGCGATCAGGCGAACGGGATCGGGAACGTCCATCCTTCACCGCTACCAACGCCCGCCGCCACACGGAAGCACTCGCGCGCGTCTATGAAGGGTGTCGACCGGGACGGATCATTCGGCCGGCGTCGCTCGTCTTACGGCGCAGGCAACCAGAAAGGCAGTCATGACCCGGCGTTTCCTGCAGCCCCTCCTCGCACTGCTGCTGTTCGGCGGCGCCACCGCCGTGCCCGCCTCCCCCAAGCCGTGCCGTGACGCGAGCGGTCGGGTTATCCCCTGCGCCAAGGGGACCAAGCCGGCACCGAGTCGGTGCAAGAACGCGGCCGGTCGTTTCGTTCGCTGCGGCGCGCCGGACGCTCACCCCGTCGAAGCGAGCCGTTCCTGATCTATGGCAATCAGATTAGCCCGATTTTGACCATATTTGTCTCTCGCCGTTGTTTTTGGGGAACACCCGCTACCGCTGCCGGTTAGGGCCGGGCCACACAGGCGACAGGGATATCCGATGACCACGGACGAAGAGCGGATCCCCCTTGTCGAGGAGCATCTCACCGTCGCCACTCGCCAGGTGGAAACGGGCCGGGTGCGCGTCCGCACGGTGGTGGACGAGCATACGGAATACGCCCGCGCCGATCTGTTCCGCGAAGCGGTTCAGGTGGAACGCGTGTCGATCGATCGCGAGGTCACGACGGTTCCGATCGTCCGCGAGGAAGGCGACACGCTCATCTTCCCCGTGGTGGAAGAAGTGCTCGTGATCGAGAAACGCCTGATCCTGAAGGAGGAGGTGCGTCTGACCCGGACGCGCTCTGCCGAGGCGTTTGAACAACCCGTCACCGTTCGTTCGACGCGCGCGGTGGTGGACCGACTTAACCCCAACAGTACCGACCCCAAGGAGACTATCCGATGAGCCGTACCCTGACCGCGCTGTTTGACAGCCGCGCCGACGCCGAAGCCGCCCAGCACCGGCTGAAGGATGCTAATATCGACATCAGCAATGTGTCGATCCATGACCAGGGGAGCCAAGGCTTCTCGAACGACCAGTATTCGTCAACCGAGAATCGCGGTTTCTGGTCGAGCGTCAAGGGCGCGTTCCTCCCCGACGAGGACCGCCACACCTATGAGGAAGGCGTGCGCCGCGGCGGCGTGCTGCTGACCGCGCAGGTCGATGAGGATACCGCTGATAAGGCCGTGCGGATCCTTGAGGACGCGCAGACCGTCGACATCGACGAGCGTTCGTCGCAGTGGAAGTCGGGCGGTTGGGACTACCAGCCGAGCACGGCGGCGACTGCGACCGGCCTCGGCGCGGGCGCGGCGACCGGCCTGTTCGGCGGGCGCGACACCGATACCACTGGCTATTCGGCCAACACCGGCACGACCGGAACCGAGGAGTCGATCCCGGTCGTCCAGGAAGAGCTCAAGGTCGGCAAGCGCGAAGTCGAGCGCGGCGGGGTGCGCGTCCGCTCCTATGTGGTCGAGACGCCGGTGCACGAGAGCGTCCGCCTGCGCGACGAGCATGTCGAGGTGGAGCGTCGCCCGGTCGACCTGCCGCTGTCGGCCGCGACCGGCGATGCTTTCCGTGAGCGCTCGATCGAGATGACCGAGACCAACGAGGAAGCGGTTGTCGCCAAGGACGCGCGCGTGGTCGAGGAAGTCGTGGTCCGCAAGGATGTCGGCGAGCGGGTCGAGAACATCGACGACACTGTGCGCCGTACAGAAGTTGACGTGGAGAATGTCGGCACCAAGGGCACCGGCTTCACCGGCGGCACCACCACCGACCGCGATCGCTACTGAGCGTCGAGCAAAGGGCAGGGGGCGGAGGCGCGGGGCAACCCGCGCAGTCGTCCCCGTACGCCCGATCAACAGGAGGATTACGATGCCCGAAACCGATCCCAAACCCGGCACACCGCGCGCCATCCACCTTGGGCCCGAGAAGAAGACCAATTGGCTTGCTTGGCTCGCGCTGCTGCTCGGCTTGCTCGCACTGCTGTTCTTCCTTACCCGCTCGTGCACGCGGCATGATGCTGTGGTGGCGACCCCGGTTGACAACACCACGACGCCCGTCGCCCCTGCGGCTCCGGTCGTGGCTGCCAAGTCGGCGACCGTCAGCCAGCAAGTCGGCACCTATCTCGCCGGGTCGGACGTTGCTCCGCGCACATTCACGTTCGACAACCTGAACTTCGACACCAGCAAGAGCGACATCAAGCCGGAATACGCCGGCGAGCTGGCCAACCTGGCCGGGATCATGGCGAAATATCCGAACGCCAGGGCGAAGATCGTCGGCTACGCTGATGCGCGCGGCAGCGAGCCGGCCAACCAGAAGCTGGGCGAGGATCGCGCCAATGCGGTGAAGTCCGCGCTGGTCGGCAAGGGTGTCGCGGCGACACGGCTTGAGACCGCGTCGGGCGGCGACAAGGACCCGGTAGACACCAACGCGACGGCGGGTGGCCGCGCGGAGAACCGCCGGACCGAGTTCGTCATAACCTCGCGCTAACAATAGTCTGAGGATACTAAGAGGGCGGCTCGCTTTGGCGAGTCGCCCCTTTTTGTTGCGACTGGTCCGTTAAGCCGGATCGCTCGGGGAGCACGGGGAATGCGGTGCGGACGCTTCAGACACAGTGGGCGTTGATCGCTACAGCGTTGCTCGCGTCGGCTTCGCGCGCGCGAGGGATACCGAGCAGGTCGCGGCGGATGCGCAGGGCACCTTCGTCGTGCAGACCAACCCTGCCTTTCGCGCTGACTACGACGGACCAAATAGCCTGAATGGTCACAGCGAGAAGCGCGAGACCGCCGACGCAAGCCCTCTGCCCGTCGTCCAAACGGCACTGTGCTCGAGGCGGGGTTTGAGGTGGTCCCGCCTTCCTGGACAGTTTGGCGGCTGAGCTAAGCTAAACCCCG
>CAXSEO010000050.1:0-9175 GCA_964235525.1 uncultured Sphingomonas sp.
CGAAGTCCCCGTCTAGCGGAAGTGCCGGACCGTGAGCGCCACTTAAACCGCCCAAAGGCACATGCGTCAGCAGCGTCGTCCCGACCGCGATCACCATCCCCGCCATGCCGAAGCGGTTGCCGCGCTGGCTCGACACCGGGCTCGACAGCCCGCGTAGCGCCAGGATGAAGCACACCCCCGCGATCAGATAGGCCAGCGCCGCCCACGGGTTCACCGCCGCCTCGTGCATCACCGCTCCCCCCGTGCCCCGCCCGCTCACTTCGCGACCGGCCGTTCCTTTTTCTTGTACATCGCCAGCATCCGCGCCGTGACCGCGAACCCGCCAAAGATGTTGACGCTCGCCAGCACCACCGCGAGCAGCCCCAAGCCCTTCGCGACGCTGCCCCCGGCCCCCGCGATCGCGGGCGCGGCGGCGGCGACCAGGGCCCCGACGATGATGACGGACGAGATAGCATTGGTCACCGCCATGAGCGGCGTGTGCAGCGCGGGCGTCACCGACCAGACGACGAAATACCCGACGAAACAGGCGAGCACAAATACGGAGAAGATCGAGATGAAGTCCATCAGAGACCTCCCGCTTTCAAAATGAGCGCCGTCACGGCTCCAACGACCGCGCTGACCGCGCTCGCGACCCCGGTGACGATCGACGTAGTGGACCAGAGCCGGTTGGAGATGTCCTTGCCGTTCTCCGCGATCGCCTTCGTGAGCGCGAGGTTCTGCGTGCCGAGCGCCTGCACGAGTTCCGTTCTGAACTCCGCCAACCGCATGTCGAAATGAGCTTTGGTGACCAGATCCTCACGCCCAGCCTCCTGAGCCTGGGCAATTGCAGCTACGAGCGCACGCGCTTGTTCCAGCCCGAAGCCCGCCTCTTCGAAGCGTTGCGCGAAGGCGAGCGTGTCGATGGGCGCGTTCATCCGCGCATTGCCCCTTGATCCTCGCCCAAAGGTTGGGAGCGAAACTTGCGATACAGCTTTGTCGCCGCTCGCAATGTCGCAAGCCCGTTGTAGATATCGCCGTCGATCACGATGCCGCTCCGATCCGTTGCGCCAGCTTTTTGCTCTGACCGGCTATAGGCCAGTCGAGCCAGTACGCCGTTCAACCGGTCAAGCTCGTATGCGGCATCCAGATCGCCCGTCGCGGCCTCGACTCGCCGCACGTTAGCGGAGCGAGTTGCAGCGACCTTGGTGGAGTAGCGACCCTCCAACCAGCGGTGGAAGGCACCGTCCCTCACCCCGCCAACCTCGCGCTCACTACGCTTCCGCCGCGCGTGACCCGGATCGCGTCACCGATCTCGTCGCCGTCGGGCAGCACGGGCCGCCCCGCGTCCTTGTTCCAGAAGGCGGTAAGAAAGTTCAGCAGGTTGCGCGCGAACAGCGCGCTCGCGTCCGCCGCCAGCCGGCTGGGCACGTTGCGGTGGCCGACCACGCGGACGCCGTGGCGCTCCACCACCTCGCCCGCCACTGCGCCCTCGACATTGCCGCCCTGCTCGACCGCCAGGTCGACCACGACGGAGCCGGGGCGCATCGTCGCGAGCTGCGCGTCGGTCACCAGCCGCGGCGCGGGGCGGCCGGGGATCAGCGCGGTGGTGATGACGATGTCCTGCCGGGCGATGTGCGCGGACACCAGCTCGGCCTGCGCGCGCTGGTACTCGGGCGACGTCTCGCCCGCATAGCCACCCGCGCCCTCGCCCTCGATCCCCGCCACCGCCTCAACGAACACCGGCTTCGCACCCAGCGACATGATCTGCTCACGGGTGGCGGAGCGCACGTCGGTGGCGGACACCTGCGCCCCCAGCCGCCGGGCGGTGGCGATCGCCTGCAGCCCGGCGACGCCCACCCCCATCACGAACACCCGCGCGGCGCTGACCGTCCCCGCCGCCGTCATCATCATCGGGAAGGCGCGGCCATACTCCGCCGCAGCGTCGAGCACCGCCTTGTAGCCCGCCAGGTTCGATTGCGACGACAGGATGTCCATACTCTGCGCGCGGGTGATGCGCGGCATCCACTCCATCGCCAGCGCCTCCAGCTCCGCCGCCGCGTACGCCTCGACGCGCGCTCGTTCCGCGAACGGGTTGAGGCTGGCGACCAGCCACGCGCCCGGCTTCGCGCCCGCGAGACTCGCCGGGTCCGGCCCCTGCACGCCCAGGATAACGTCCGCGCCCGCGAGCACTTCCGCCCGGGTGCCGACGCCCGCCCCCGCCGCCGCATAGTCGGCGTCGGCGACCGACGCGGCCAGCCCCGCACCCGCCTCGACCGCCACCTCGGCCCCGAGCGCGATCAGCTTACGCGCGGTCTCGGGCGTGACGGCGACCCGGCGCTCGCCCGCCGCCGTTTCGCGAAGGCCCGCGATCCTCACGCTATTTGGCGATCAGCCAGATCACCAGCGCGGCGATGATCGCCACCGCCACCGCGCCATATTTGAGCATGTTGATGAGACCGTCATAGGTCTTCACATGCCCTTGCAGGTTCGCCTCGTCCGCCATCACCTGTTCCCGTTTATCTCAGATTACCGCCGGGTCTAGCCGCGCCCGCCCCCCGCCTCAACCCCGCGGCTGCTTAAGCGCGCCTTTACCGGCGGGCGTTATCGCCAACCCGCAAGGGGACTGGGGAGCAAAGATGACGCGCAACGGCCAGCGCCTGCTGATGCTGATCGACAACGAGCCCGCGCGGCGTCGCGTGGTGGCGGCGCTGGCCGCGCGCGGGGCGTGGCGGACGGTGTTCGCGGGCGACGGCGAGACCGGCATCGCGACGCTCGGCACGCAGGACGGGATGCAGCTCGACGCGATCCTGCTCGACCACCCCGCGCACGACGCAGACCCGGTGCCGCTGATCGCCGAGCTCAAGCGCCGCCGCCCTGCCCTGCCCGTTCTGCTGCTGACCGCCAACGGCTCGGTCGCGCAGGCGGTGGCCGCGATGCGCGCAGGCGCGACCGACTTCCTCGTCCGACCGCTCGCGCCCGAGCGGCTGCTGTCCTCACTGGAGGCGGCGGTCGCGGGCGCGGCGGCGGGCGAGCTGCGCCCGTTGACGGAGAAGATTCCCGCGCTGCTCGGCTTCGACGAGATCGTCGGCTCATCGCCCGACTTCCGCGCCGCGCTCGCCATTGCCGCGAAGGCAGCGCGCGCGCGCGTGCCCGTGCTGATCGAGGGCGAACCCGGGGTCGGCAAGGCCGTGGTCGCCGAAGCGATCCACGCTGCCAGCCCCCGCGCGAAAAAGCCGATGGCGGCGCTGAACTGCGGCGCGCTGACCCCGAACGCGATCGAGTCGGCGCTGTTCGGGCACGAGCGCGGCGCGTTCCCCGGCGCGTTCGAGCGCCGGACCGGCGAGTTCGCGGAGGCGGACGGGGGCACGCTGTTCCTCGACGAGGTCGACGCGATCCCGCTCGACGCGCAGGCGAAGCTGCTGCGCGTGCTCCAGACCGGCGAGATCCACTCGCTTGGCGCGCGCCACCCGCGCGAGGTCGACGTGCGCGTGATCGCCGCCACCGACAAGCGGCTGGTCGAGGAGGTCGAGGCGGGGCGCTTCCGCGAGGACCTGTATTACCGGCTCAACGTCGTGCCGGTGACGATCCCGCCGCTGCGCGAGCGGGTCGGCGACATTCCTGCGCTCAGCCGCCACCTGCTGGCGCGCATCGCCGAACAGCCGGGGCTGCGCGCGCTGGGCATCACCGACGACGCGCTCGAGCTGCTCGCGCGCTATGACTGGCCGGGCAATGTCCGCCAGCTGGGTGCGGCGTTGTTCCGCGCGGCGGTGCTGTGCGAGGGCGCGGCGCTGACCCGCGCCGACTTCCCGCAGATCGCCGCGCTGGGGCAGGCACGGGTGTCGCCGCTGCCGGTGTCGGGGATGGCGACGTCGGGCGGGGTGACGCTGTTCCGCGCCGACGGCAATCTGCGCCAGCTCGAGGAGATCGAGGCGGACGTGATCCGGCTCGCGATCGGCCATTACCGGGGGCGAATGACGGAGGTCGCGCGCAGGCTGGGGATCGGACGGTCGACCTTGTACCGGAAACTGGGGGAGTTGGGGATAGAAGCGGCGTAGCAGGCGCGGCCACGCCCGCGCCGGTGCGCGAAGCGCAGCTACCCGCCCGGACGGCGGGGCGGCCCCGGACGAACCCGTCCGACGGCGGCTTTGCCGCCGGCGCGCCCGCCGGGTACGCTCCCGCATGGCCGTCCACCCCACCCCACCCATCTTCCTCGGCACCGCCGGCTGGTCCATCCCGTCCGCGCTGGCCGACCGCTTCCCCGACACCGGCACGCACCTGGAGCGGTACGCGCGGCAGTTCCCGGCCGCCGAGATCAACTCCTCGTTCCACCGCCCGCACCGCCCCGCCACCTACGCGCGCTGGGCCGCGAGCACGCCGCCCGGCTTCCGCTTCGCCGCGAAGCTGCCCAAAACGATCACCCACCAACGCCGCCTCGTCGACGCGGAGGAGCCGCTCGCCGCCTTTCTCACCGAAGCGGCCGGGCTGGGCGGCAAGCTGGCGGTGGTGCTGGCGCAGCTTCCGCCCAGCCTCGCATTCGACGCGGGCGTCGCAGCGGCGTTCTTCCGGCTGCTCGCCGAGCGGACACCGGCGGTGGTGGCCTGTGAGCCGCGCCACCCGAGCTGGTTCACGGCGGACGCGGACGCACTGCTCGCCGAACACCGCGTGGCTCGGGTCGCGGCGCATCCGGTGCTCGCGCCCGGCGGCGAGCGACCGGGCGGCTGGCCGGGGCTGCGCTACCACCGCCTCCACGGCGCGCCGCGGGTCTACTACTCCGCCTATCAAGAAACGGAGTTGCGCGCGCTGGCCGGGGTGCTCGTGACCGGAGACGCTACCGCGCCGCGCTGGTGCGTGTTCGACAACACCGCCTCGGGTGCCGCCGCCGCCGACGCGCTCGCGCTCCGGGCGATGCTGGGCGAGGGTGTCTAGCCGCGCCGTCCCACGCTGCTAGGGACACGCCATGTTCACCGGCAAAGTCGCGCTTGTCACCGGTGCCGCCTCCGGCATCGGTCTCGCCACCGCCCGCCATCTCGCGTCGGAAGGAGCGGCGCAGCTGATTCTCGTCGATCTCGACCGGGAGGCGCTGGCGCGCGTCGATCTTCCCTGCGCCGTTATCACCCTCCCCGGCGACGTGGCGGACGAGACCTTCTGGGCGCTGGCCGAGCCGACGCTGCGCGGACTGGACCTGGCGGTGATCAATGCAGGCGTCGCCGGAGCGGGCGCGATCGCCGATCTCCCCTTCGACGAGTGGCGGCGCATCCTGCGCGTCAACCTCGACGGCGCGTTCCTCACCCTGCGCGCGGCGATGCGGGCGATGCGAGGACGCGGCGGCGCGATCGTCGCCACCGCGTCCGCGGCGGGTGTCAAGGCGGAGCCGGGCACGGCGGCTTACGGCGCCAGCAAGGCGGCGCTGATCCACCTGGTCAAGGTCGCCGCCAGGGAAGGCGCGCCCGACCGCATCCGCGTCAATGCCATCGCGCCCGCCGGGGTCGACACGCCGATCTGGGACACGGTGCCCGCCGTGGTCGAGGTCGGCCGCGCCGCCGCGATGGCGCAGCTCGCCGCCGCAACCCCGCTCGGCCGCTTCGCGAGCGCGGACGAGATCGCCGCGCAGATCGCGTGGCTGCTGTCGGACGACGCCGCGACGATCACGGGGGTGTGCCTGCTGAGCGATGGGGGGTATACGCTGTAGCCGAAGCTTCATCGCTTCACCGGTTCTTAACGGAGCAGTCCTATCGCGGCAGCTCTCCTTTTCGCGCAGGTGCGATGACGACGCTTCGCTTCAACAAGCTCCGGCTCTGCGGCCTGATCATGATGGGGAGCGCGTTAGCCGCAGGGTCCACCGACCTCGCGTTTCACCCTCCTGTTCCGCACGGGCGCGGGCTGTACTCGGTCTTCTATCACCTTCTCGGACCCGGGCCCGGCAGCGCATACCTGTTGTTTGGCGGCGGCGCGCTCTTCTTTGTGCTCTGCGGCCTTGTTCATGGCAGTCACTTGCTGGCGGATGGCATCGCGGCCGAGATCACGGTGGGCGGCTTGTCGGTGCGCCGATACTTCTCCCGCGTCGACGTGCCCTGGGGCGACGTAAGGAGCTTCGAGCGCAAGCAGACGAGAACTCGTACCCAAACCTTTCGCTTCATCCACATTCACCGGCTGAGCGGCGGCAAGCTGACAATCGCGCAATCGAACCTCGACGCGAGTGATGCGGAGGTGGACCGCTGGGTGGACGAAGCAGTCAACGCATGGCGGCGTTACCGGGCAACGCCCGCGCAACCACGCGCCGTCTCGTCCGGCACCGCACTCCCCCGAGGGTTCGGTCGGCGGACCTTGCCGCTTCGATCTTGATTCTCACCCCACCAGCGCCTGATCCCTCAGCCCCCGCCACACCCGCAGCGCCTGCACCGTCTCCGCGACGTCATGGACCCGCAGCAGCTGCACCCCCGCCTCCGCCGCCCGCACCGCCAGCGCCAGCGACCCGCCAAGCCGCTCACCCACCGGCGCTTCGTTCGACAGCGCGCCGATCAGCCGCTTGCGGCTCGCCCCCAGCATCACCGGGCAGCCGAGGCCGTGGAACACGGCGAGATTATTGAGCAGCTGAAGGTTCTCCGCCAGCGTCTTGCCGAAGCCGATGCCGGGATCGACGATCACCTCCGCGACACCCGCCGCCCGCACCGCCGCGATGCGCTCGGCGAGCCAGTCGAACACCTCGCCCACCACGTCCGTGTAGCCGGTCCGCGCGTGCCCGCCGGTGCGCGGGTCCGGCGAATGCATCAGCACCACCGGGCAGCCCGCCCGCGCCACCACGTCGAGCGCGCGGTCGTCCCAGAGCAGCGCGGACACGTCGTTGACGAGGGTCGCGCCCGCCGCCAGCGCCGCCTCCATCACCGCCGCCTTACGGGTGTCGATCGACACGGGGGTGCCGCTCGCCGCCAGCCGCTCGATGACGGGGACGACGCGCGCGATCTCGTCGCCCTCCCACACCGTCGTCGCGCCGGGGCGGGTCGACTCGCCGCCGACATCGACCAGCGCCGCGCCCTGCGCCGCCATGCTTACTCCGGCGGAGGCGGAGGCGGCGGGGTCGTCCGCGTGCGCGCCGCCGTCGGAGAAGCTGTCCGGCGTGACGTTGAGGATGCCTGCCACCTGCGGCTGGTCGAAGCGGATCACCCGCTCGCCGAGCCGGAGCGGCGCGCGGGCGGAGGTGATCGCGCGGTGGAGCGCGTGGAGCCGCTCGCCGTCGGGCTGACCTTGGACCCAGCGGTCGAACCCCGCCACCGCCACCGTCTCGCGCCGTTTTCCGGCGACGAGCACGTCATAGGCCGCGAACCACTGCATCCCCCCCGCCAGCCGCACAACCTCGCCGTCGCGGTCAACCGGCGTGTCGACGAACTGGGTGGGGCGGAGCACCGCTCCCTCTCCCCTTTGGGGAGAGGGGGAGACAAGGTGTGCGATGGGAGTGAGTCCTAGTTACGGTGTGCGGTGATAGTACGCCCGGCGAGCCGTATCCTTACTCCCCTTCTCCCCTACCCAAAGGAGAGACGGAGAAGAGCAATCTCTTCGATCTTACACCTGCGTCGCCGCCGAGGCCTACCGCAGCGCGTCGAGCTGCCCGCCAAAGGTCCCAAAGACTCGGAAACGACAACTGCCGGACCCCTTCAGCTGCTGCTGCGGGTAACAGGCGAGATGCGCTAGAAGACCGCGTGAAAACATCAGCCGAGCAAGGACAGCTTAAGGGCCGCCGTGATCCTAAAGCTGCTTGGAGTGGCCAGCGGTCCGACGGCTGTCGGATCAAGACCGCTCAAACCCGAGCCCTTGTCGTTGACCTTCAAACGCAGTCACAAGCCCAACGCGCCGAGGCCCGGGTGATCATCAGGGCGGCGACCGAGCGGCCAATGAAACCGGCGGTCCGCGACGGTGATCGGGTGCTCGTTGATGCTGGCAATACGCCGCTCCATCAATCCTTCGGCGTTGAATTCCCAATTCTCGTTTCCATAGGAGCGGAACCAAGTGCCGCTGTCATCATGGTGCTCGTAGGCGAACCGAACGGCGATACGGTTATGGCCGTATGTCCAAACCTCCTTGACGAGCCGGTAGTCCAGCTCTTTAGCCCATTTGCGGGTGAGGAACGCCTCGATTTCCGGTCTACCAGAGATAAACTCAGCACGGTTCCGCCACCGGCTATCAGCCGTGTAAGCAAGCGCCACACCAGTGGGATCACGACTATTCCACGCGTCCTCGGCCAAGCGAGCCTTTTGTGCGGCGGTTTCGTTATCGAAGGGCGGCAACGGGGGACGGCTCATTTCGGCTTCCTAGGCTTCGGTTCGCTCATAAACTGATGATCGACGCACAGGGGGCCGTCCTGCGATGGAGCAAGCGGCCTGAGCCACCATATCAAGGCTGCGTCGCCAACAGGTACGTCTGCCGCAGCGCGTCGATCGGCTGCAGCGCCCCTTCCGCTTCGTAATGCCAGAACACCCACCCGTTGCACGCGGGGGCACCCTGCAGCGTCGCGCCGAGCTTGTGGATCGAGCCCACCGTCCCGCACGGTGCCTCGAGCGAGCCGTCCGCGCGCACGGTCGCGCGGTGCTTGCGGCGCGCGCAGGTCAACGTCGCGCCCGGCTGGAGCAGCGCGTTTTCGACCAGCACCCCGAACGCCACCTTGGGTGCGCTGCGCGGGCTCATCATGGTGGTCAGCGCCGCCTCGTCGAGCGGCAGCGCGGCCGCGATGCGCTCGCGCGCGGCGGCGACATAGCCCTCCTCGCGCTCCACCCCGATCCAGCGCCGCCCCAGCCGCTTCGCCACCGCTCCGGTTGTGCCAGTGCCGAAGAAGGGGTCGAGCACCACGTCGCCGGGCTTCGTGCAAGCGAGCAGCACCCGGTAGAGCAGCGCCTCGGGCTTCTGGGTCGGGTGGACCTTGACGCCCCCCGCCTTGAGCCGCTCGGGCCCGCCGCAGATCGGGAACTCCCAGTCCGACCGCATCTGGAGCTCGTCGTTGAGCGACTTCATCGACCGGTAGTTGAAGGTGTAGCGCGACCGCTCGCCCTTCGCCGCCCAGATCAGCGTCTCGTGCGCGTTGGTGAAGCGGGTGCCCTTGAAGTTGGGCATCGGGTTCGCCTTGCGCCAGACGATGTCGTTGAGGATCCAGTAGCCCAGGTCCTGCACCGCCGCGCCGACGCGAAAGATGTTGTGATAGCTGCCGATC
>CAXSEO010000051.1:0-9138 GCA_964235525.1 uncultured Sphingomonas sp.
GCCGCGGGCAGCTCGGGCGCGCCCGTGCCGTCGCGCACCGTGGCACCGTCCGCGGTGATGCATCCCGCGACGCCGGTGCGCGAGCTGCCCGCCGCGTTGTACGGCGGGCCGTTCGGATCGCGACCGAAGCCGAAGAACCCGATCAGCGTGTTGTCATAGATGAACCCGCGCCCGCCCGCCGTCAGCGTCAGCTTGGGCAGGATGTCATAGCTCGCCTCGCCGAACACCGCATAGTCGCGGTCGACGCGGTTCTGCTGGGTCAGCCACAAGGTGCCCGGGTGACCGTTGACCGACAGGTTCGCCGCAAGCCCGTTCACTTGGTAGTCCTGGTGGATCAAATGCGTCTGGCGCTGGTAGAAAAGCCCGGCGACCACCCGGAAGCGGTCGGCGGCGGGCGAAGCGACACGCAGTTCCTCGCTATGCTTGGTGAAATGGTCCGCGCCGACGATGCGCTGGCGCGGGTCGATCGTGTTGCCCGCATTGTCGTGGAAGTAGAAGTAGTTCGCGACACCGCCCTTGCCGTGGTACAACGAGTCATAAGCCTCCGCGTAATCGGTATAGTCGCTGGAGGACTCGATCTTGCGGTCGAGATACGCGCCCGCATAGGTCACGTCCCAATTGCCGAGGTTGCCCTGGATCGTCATCGCCGCCTGAATGAAGCGGTCATGCTGATATTCGGGGAAGAAGTGCTGCACCTTCAGGTCGCCGAGCGACGGGTCGTAGCCGAAACTGCCGTGATTGTGCTGGTCCTGCCCGAACACGGTCGGCTCGATCGTCCAATTATCGTCGAGGTCGATCTTCAGCGCCGCGCGCCCGCCCGCGATCTCGACGTCATTATAATGTTTTTTGACGAAGGCGGCGTTGTTGACGGTGATACCCGGGCCAAAAGCGGTTGGGTTGCCGTTCGCATCGGTGGCGGTGATCGGCCCGAGGAAGCTGCGCGTCCCCGCGACATTGTCGATGAACCCGGCGTCCTTCTGATACCAGCCGACCACGCGCGCGGCGACCCGGCTGGTGATTGGCAGGTTGACGAACCCCTCCACCTTGCCGCCGACGCCACCCTTGTTGACCGTATTCAGCTCGGTGTCGACTCGGCCATAGGTGCGCGACAGGTCGGGCTTGTTGGTGATGATGCGGATCGTGCCCGCCTCGGACGACGCGCCGTAGAGCGTGCCCTGCGGCCCCGCGAGCGATTCGATCCGGGCGATGTCGTAGATATGCACGTCGAGCGTGCCGCCGATGGTGGTGACCGGCTGCTCGTCGAGATATACGCCGACGCTGGGCAGCGGCCCCGAGTGGTTGCCGTCGCCGCCCGACGCGACGCCGCGGATATAGACGGTGGTGGTGCCGGGCTGGATCGACTGGAACGTCACGCTCGGCAACAGCGCGGCATATTCGTTGAAGCTGGTGACGTTCAGGTCCTGCAACCGCTGCGTCGTCAGCGCGACGACGCTGGCAGGGACGCTCTGCAGGCCCTGCTCGCGCTTCTGGGCGGTGACGATGATGTCGCCGGTGGCGTCCTGCGCGGCGGCGTCGGCCGAGGTCGGCGTGGCCTTCACGGCGGGCGATTGCTGGTCGGCGGTCTGCGCGAGAGCGCCCGGAGCGACCAGCGCGCTGGTCGTCAGCAGGACGGCGAAGATCGTGCGGTGCGCGTGCATTCGGATTTGTCTCCCGCCTCGGTCGGTCGAATGCTGCGACGCGGGACGGGAGCCGGTCAATGCCGACGCGCGCCGACGATCATTTCGCAGGTGCAGCGTTGCAATTAGGTTACAGGATAGCGCTCCACCACGTCGCCAAGCGCGTCGCGCAGCGGCCCGAGCCAGGCCGCGAACGGCTTCCACGCATCCACCCCGTCGCGCGAGATCGGGCGTCGCACCTGCTCCGAACTGGGGGTGCGGACCGGGCGCGCGTTCTCGTGCGAGCGCAGGCAGGTTTCCTCGAACGGCAGCGCGCACGCATCGAGCAGCGCGCGGATCTCGCCTTCCGGGTCGGCGATCAGCCGCTCATGGATGACGCGGTGGACACGCCCGGGCAGCACGGAGTCGACGTGGTCCATCAGGAGGACGTAATCGGCGTAGTAGCGGCCCATGTCGGCTAGGTCATAGCTGAACGCTTGACCACGCGCGAAATGCTGCTTGAAGTTTGACCAGCTGCAGTCGAGCGGGTGGCGGCGCGCGTCGATAATGGTGGCGTTGGGCAGGATCAGGTGGATCAGCCCGGTGTGGAGCCAGTTGTTGGGCAGCTTGTCGACGAAGCGCGGGCGGTCGGTGCGGCGCTGGACGCGGCTGCGCTCCAGATAGCGCTCGCCGAGCTCGTGCAGCAGGGCCGCGTCCGCCTCCGCCAGCCCGGCGGGGTAGGGGCGCACGCGCCCGCTCAGCACCGGAATGTCGGGCAGCTCCGACGTGCCCTCGACCTGGCTGTGGCTGGCGAGGATTTGCTCGATCAGCGTCGATCCCGCGCGCGGCATCCCGAGCACGAAGATCGGATCGCGATCAGGGGAGCCCGCGCCGTCGAACCGCGCGAACAGCGCGGGAGTCAGGACCGCGATCATGCGGTCGACGGTCGCGCGGATGTCCTCCGCGCGATACGGCAGCACCGCGCGCCGGTGGCGGTTGGCGTCCGCGTAGCGCGCGAACGCGGCCTCCGCCCGCCCGCGCTCGTCGAGCGCCTTGCCGAGCGCGAACTCGAGGTGAAAGCGGTCCTCCGCCGTCAGGTCCGCGCGCGCCAGCGCCGCTTCCATCGCCGCGACATCCGCGTCGGCGAAGCGCACGGTCTTCAGGTTGGCGAGGCTCCACCATACCTCGCCCAGCGTCGGCGCGAGCGCCAGCGCGCGGCGGTACGCGGCGATGCTGTCGTCGAGCCGCCCCACCGTCTTGAGCATGTGCGCGTGGCTCATCCACACCTTGGGCTGGTCGGGCACGCGCGCGAGCACCTGCTCGTATAGCGCGATTGCTTCCTCGAACGCGCCGAGCCGACCAAGCGCGGCCGCGCGCAGATTGTCGTGACCCGCATGGTCGGGGTGATTGTCGCGCAGCCGATCGAGCTCCGCAAGTGCTTCGACCGGGCGGTTCTGGCGATGCAGCACGGTGGCGAGGTTGGCGCGCGCGGCGTGAAATCCGGGCGCGAGGTCGAGCGCGCGGCGCAGCAGCACCTCCGCGTCGCGATACCGGCCGATGCGCCCCGCCAGCTCCGCCAGCATCCGGATCGCGGCCACATCAGTCGGGGCCGCCTTCAGCCGCGCCCGCAGCCGCGGCTCCGCCTGCGCCAACTCGTTGCGGGCGAGCGCGTCGGCGCAGGCGAGCAGCTCGGGGTCGCGCAGCGACGCGGCGAGCGCACGCAGGTGCGCCTCGCCTCCTTCGGTCGACTCCTCCAGCCGGTGCCAGGCGTCGCCGATCGCGCGCAGGTCGGATGCCGTTAGCCCCGGTGCTCGCCCAGTCGCCCGGAGCAGGTCGCGCGCTCGATCCCGATCGCCGTCGGCGTCCGCCGCCGTCGCCTGGCGCAGCAGCGTGTCGATGCGGTCGGGCGAGCCGCGGGCGGGCGCGAGAGCAAAGGCGGGAGTCACGCCAGTGCCGTTACACCAGAACGCACCCTGAAGCAGCCCGCCCGGGGAGGATAGCACGCTTGCGATGGCCCGACCCGGATGCCATCAGCTCAGTCTATGTCCGACGGGCGCGGCGCGTGAGGAAGACAATGGCGGGCGTGAGTGATGGGGAAACCAGCATTATCGCCGCGCCTCGCAAAGTCCTCATCATGGGCCTGCCCGGGGCGGGCAAGACGACGCTCGCCGCCGTGCTTGTCCGGCGGCTCAACGCGGTCCACTTCAACGCCGACGAGGTCCGCGCGAACCTCAACCGCGACTTGGGCTTCTCGCCTGCCGACCGGGTGGAGCAGGCGCGGCGCATGGGCTGGCTCTGCGACCGGGTAACGGCGAGCGGCACGTTCGCGGTCGCCGACTTCGTCTGTCCGACGCCCGAGACGCGCGCCGCCTTCACCGTCGGCGGCCCAGCGTTCGTGGTGTGGATGGACCGCATCGCGCGCGGCCGGTTCGATGATACCAACCGCCTGTTCACGCCGCCGGAGCATCACGACATCCGCGTGAGCGCCGAAGGATCGCCCGAAAATTGGGCGGAGCGGGTCGAGGCGGTGTTATCGGGAACCGGCGCGTCTCACACCGCGTCCTCAAGGCTGAACCGGTCGCTGTCCTCATTATAAGCAAATGCTTCGGCGTAGCGACCCCACAGCGTCACCGTGCGGAGCGTCTCGTCGGCATAGTCCGGCGACATATGATCCTCGAGCTCGTCGCGGAACCGGCGCGCGGGGGCGGCGTGCCCGGCGCGCTCGTCGAGCACGCGGCGGATATGCTGGGCGAGCGGCACATGCGCGAGCAGCGCGTGCGCGAACAGCGCCTTGCGCTCGTCGACGTCTGCCGCCGCGTAGCGTCTTGCCGCCGGGGTCAAGGCGATCTGCGCGCCGTGCAGCTCGGCGAAGCGCAGCAGCTGGAGCGTTTCCGCCATCGGGAACAGGTCGTCGATCTCCAGCTGGAGCTGGTCGGCCAGGTCCGCCATCGCGGCGCGACCGTTGAACGGGTTGGCATCGACCTCCTCGATCATGCCCGCGAGCGAATTGGTCGACACGCGCGGCAGGACCATGGAAATGCCGGTGCCGGGGAACAGCCCGTCACGGACCGGCGCGGCGGGCGCTCGCGCGGTCATCCGCGCATAGATCGCGTCAACCAGCGCGCGGAAGGCGGGGTCGAGCCGGTCGCGCGGCTGCGGCAGGTCGACCATGATCTCCGCCGCGACGCGCCCCGGGTTGGACGAGAACACCAGGATTCGGTCGCACATCAGCACCGCTTCCTCGATATTGTGGGTGACGATCAGGATCGACTTGATCGGCATCCGCCCTTCGGACCACAGGTCGAGCAGGTCGGTCCGCAGCGTCTCGGCCGTCAGCACGTCGAGCGCGGAGAAGGGCTCGTCCATCAGCAGCAGCGACGGATTGACGACGATCGCACGCGCCAGCCCGACCCGCTGGCGCATGCCCCCCGACAGCTCCTTGGGATAGGCGTTCTCGAACCCGTCGAGCCCGATCAGGTCGATCGCCGCCAGCGCGCGGGTGCGGCGCTCGTCGGCGGGCACCCGCTGCGCCTCCAGGCCGAGCTCGACATTCTGGAGCACGGTCAGCCACGGGAACAGCGCGAAGGTCTGAAACACCATCGCCACGCTTGGCGGCGCGCCCGCCTCGTCGGAGAGCAGCCGCACGCTGCCCTCGCTGGGACGGATCAGTCCGGCGATCGAGCGGAGCAGCGTCGACTTGCCCGAGCCGGACCGGCCGAGTAGCCCGACGATCTCGTTCTCGCGCAGCGTCAGGTTGACGTCGTCGAGCACCGGCACGCCGGTGAGCGTCGGCCCATAGAAATGCCGGACGGCGGTGACCTCGACAAGCGGGCGGGCGGGGGCGAGCGGGGCCATGCGGATACACCGTTGCTGGAGGTCAGGCGAGGCGGAGGCGACGCTCGGCGAACCCGTACATGGGTCGCCAGACCAGCCGGTTGAAGGCAATCACGAACAGAGACATCACGACGATGCCGAGCGCGACGCGCGGGTAATCGCCCGCGGTGGTCGCGTTGGCGATGAAGGTGCCGAGCCCGTGCGCCTCGACGCGGTTGTTGCCCCAGGACACCGCTTCCGCAACGATGCTCGCGTTCCACGATCCGCCCGAGGCGGTCAATGCGCCCGTTACAGAGTAAGGAAATACACCGGGCAGCGCGACGTCGCGCCACCATTGCCACCCATGGACGCCGAACATCCCCGCCGCCTCGCGCAGATCGGTCGGGATCGCGCTCGCGCCGGCGATGACATTGAACAGGATGTACCATTGCGTGCCCAGGATCATCAGCGGCGACAGCCACACGTCCGGGCTCAGATGCCAATGGAGGATGGCGATCACCACGAACGGGAACAGCACGTTGGCGGGAAACGCGGCCAGGAACTGGGCGACGGGCTGTAGTCGTTCCGCCCATTTCGGGTTAAGGCCGATCCACACCCCGATCGGGACCCAGACGAGGCTCGCCAGCGCGATCAGCACGACTACCCGCAGCAATGTGAGGCAGGCCAGCCCGAATACCGCCAGCGCGTCGCCCGGCCTCAGCGTCGTCAAGACGTAGCGCGCCGCGAGCCAGATCGCGGCGATCAGCGCGATGGCGACCAGCGCCTGCCAGAGTCGCTCAATGAGCATGTTCGGGGTGCGCTCACGGCGCTGGCGGGGCACCCCGCCGCCGGGATCGAGCGCGAGCAGCAGGCGGCCGAGCGCGGTCACCGGGCTGAACAGCACGGGCAGCAGCCGGGTGCGCTTGAACAGATCGAACGCCCAGGATCGCGGACGCTCGGTGCTCGCGGTCTGCTCGAAGCGGAAGCGGTCCGCCCACGCGACCACCGGGCGGAAGACGAGCTGGTCATAGAGGAGAATGACCACCCCCATAGCTACCACGGCCAGCGCGATCGCGCGGAAGTCCTTGCGCTCGATCGCCAGCGCCAGCCACGATCCGACGCCCGGCAGCGTCACAGTGGTGTTGCCGACCGTGATCGCCTCCGACGCCACCACGAAGAACCACCCGCCCGACATCGACATCATCGCGTTCCATACCAGCGCCGGGGTCGCGAACGGCAGGTCGAGCCGCAGGAAGCGACGCACCGGCGACAGCGCAAACCCGCGCGTCACCTCGTCGAGGTCCGACGGCACCGAGCGCAGCGACTGGTAGAAGCTGAACGCCATGTTCCACGCCTGGCTGGTGAAGATCGCGAAGATCGCCGCGAGCTCGACGCCGAGGATGCGCCCGGGGAACAGCCCCATGAAGAACGTGACGGTGAAGGTGAGGAAGCCGAGGATCGGCACCGATTGCAGGATGTCGAGCGCGGGTACGATGATCTGCCCTGCACGCCGGCTCCGGGCGGCAAGCGTCGCTACTACCAGCGTGAACACGAGCGACGCGAACAATGCCGCGAACATCCTGATCACGGTTCGCAGCGCATAATAGGGCAGGTACACCGGATCGAGCACCACCGGCTCGACGCGCAGGCGCGAGAGCGGCTCGGCCACGCCCTCTGCGCCGCGGAACACCAGCGCCGCCAGCCCCGCGAGCAGCCCCAGAGCGATCGCGTCCGCGCGGTTGGGCCGGGTCAGCCGCAGGATGCGCGAATAGGCGCGCAGGTCCGTGGGTTCGGCACCCGGCGGGTGCGAGTCGGGTGAGATCCCCACGGCGTTCCCCAATGCAGCAACGAACCGGCGCACGGGCGCGGGCAGCGAGGCCGCACCATGGCGGCGGCGACGGGCGCCTGCAACCCGGCGATGGCGCAATGGGGGCCGGGATGATAAAACCGCTCTCGCTCATGCTCGCCGCCACGGTCTCTGTCGCGGCCGTGGCCGCCCCCGCCGCTCCAGACGCGACCGCGCACCCGGATCGCTGGCCCGCCGCGCGCAGCCCCTTCGCCGGTGACGCTCGCGTGGAGGCACGGGTCGACGCGCTGCTCCGGCGCATGTCGGTCGAGGACAAGGTCGGCCAGCTGCTCCAGGTCGACATCGCCAGCATCGAGCCCGGCGACATCGGCGATATCCGCCCTGGCTCGATCCTCAACGGCGGTAATTCGGCACCCGGCAACAACGCACTCGCGCCGCCAGCCGACTGGCTGGCGCTGGCGGACGCGTTCTGGCGCGCGTCGACCGCGCCGCGCGCGGATGGCGGCGCGGTGATCCCGATCATCTGGGGCACCGACGCGGTCCACGGGCACAACAACCTCGTCGGCGCGACGCTGTTTCCGCACAACATCGGCCTAGGGGCGGCACGGAACCCGGCGCTGATCCGCCGCATCGGCGCGGCCACCGCCGCGGAGGTCGCCGCGACCGGCATCGACTGGAGCTTCGGCCCGACGCTGGCGGTGGCGCGCGACGATCGCTGGGGGCGCACTTACGAGAGCTATTCGGAAGACCCCGCTGTCGTCGCCAGCTATGCCGGGGCTATGATGGAGGGCTTACAGGGCCGCAACGGCACCGCCGCCTTCATGGACGACGCACATGTCATCGCCACCGCCAAGCACTTCCTCGGCGACGGCGGCACCGACGGGCGCGACCAGGGCGACACGGTTGTGCCCGAGGCGACGCTGATCGGCGTCCACGCCGCCGGCTACCCGCTCGCGATCGACGCGGGCGTGCTCGCGATCATGGCGAGCTTCTCCAGCTGGAACGGGGCCAAGATGCACGGCAACACCAGCCTGCTGACCGGCGTGCTCAAGCAGCGGATGGGGTTCGACGGGCTGCTGGTCGGCGACTGGAACGCGCACGCGCAGCTGCCCGGCTGTTCGGTCGACCATGGCGCGGCGGCGATCAACGCCGGGCTCGACATGTTCATGGTCGCGGGCGACTGGCGCGCCCTGTACCGCAACACACTCGCGGACGTGCGCGCGGGCGCGATCCCGAGGCCGCGGCTCGACGACGCGGTGCGCCGGATCCTGCGCGTCAAGGCGCTGGCGGGGGTGCTCGACCGCGGCGCCCCGTCGACGCGCGCGCTGGCGGGGCATTTCGATCAGCTCGGCTCGCCCGAGCACCGCACGCTGGCGCGCGAGGCGGTGCGTGAATCGCTGGTGCTGCTCAAGAACGAGGGCGGCCTGCTGCCGCTCAAGCCGCGCGCGGACATCCTCGCCGCCGGGCGCGGGACGGACGACATCTCGCGGCAATCGGGCGGATGGACGATCACCTGGCAGGGCACCGACGTCAGCAACAAGGATTTTCCCCACGCGCAATCGATCTGGAGCGGCATCCGCGACGCGGTGAGCGCGGCGGGCGGCACCGCCACGCTGTCCGTCGACGGCGCGTTCACCCGCAAGCCCGACGCGGCGATCGTGGTGTTCGGCGAGACACCCTATGCCGAGTTCGCGGGCGATCGACCGACGCTGGAATACAGCCCCGCTGACAAGAGCGACCTGGCGCTGCTCCGCAAGCTGAAGGCGGCGGGGGTGCCGGTCGTGGCGGTGTTCCTGTCGGGACGCCCGATGTGGGTCAACGCGGAGCTCAACGCGTCCGACGCGTTCGTCGCCGCGTTCCTGCCCGGCAGCGAGGGCGGCGGCGTCGCCGACGTGCTGTTCC
>CAXSEO010000052.1:0-9084 GCA_964235525.1 uncultured Sphingomonas sp.
GGCGGCGATGCAGGCGGCGAGATTCGCGCTGGTGCGGCGCTCCTCGTCCATCACCCCGACCTTGATCGTGTGGCGCGCAAGCCCGAGCAGGTCCTCGACCGCGTCGAACAATCGGTTGGTGAACGCGGCCTCGTCGGGCCCGTGCATCTTGGGCTTGACGATGTAGATCGACCGCGCGCGGCTGTTGGTGGCGTGCTCCGCCTTGAGGTCGTGGAGCGCGATGAGGCTGGTGAGGATCGCGTCGAGGATGCCCTCGGGCGCTTCGGAGCCGTCCGGGAGGTGGACGGCGGGGGTGGTCATCAGGTGGCCGACGTTGCGCACGAAGAGGAGCGAGCGGCCGGGAAGGATAAACTCGCTGCCGTCGAGGGCGGTATGATGTCGGTCGGGATTGAGCCGGCGGGTGACTTGCTTGCCGCCCTTCTCGAATGTGTCGGTGAGGTCGTTGCGCATCAGCCCGAGCCAATTGGCGTAGGCGGCGACCTTGTCCTCCGCATCCACCGCCGCGACCGAGTCCTCCAGATCGCAAATGGTGGTGATGGCGGACTCGAGGATCACGTCGGCGAGCCCCGCCGGGTCGTCGCGGCCGATCGGATGGGAACGGTCGATCACCAGCTCTAGGTGAAGTCCGTGGTGCTTGAGTAGTAAGTTGTCGCCCGCGCGCCCGACCAACTGAGCGGGGTCCGCCAGCACCGGCTCGCCCCCCATCCAGTCGCGCCACGACCCGCTCGCGAGCGGCACCGCGTCGTCGAGGAACGCCTTCGCCCAGGCGATCACCTGCGCGCCGCGCTCCGCGTCGTAGCCGCCAGGCTTGGCGGTCCCTGGGATCGCGTCGGTCCCGTACAGCGCGTCATACAGGCTGCCCCAGCGCGCGTTGGCGGCGTTGAGGAGGAAGCGGGCGTTGAGGATCGGTACCACCAGCTGCGGCCCCGCGATCCGCGCCACCTCGTCGTCGACATTCTCCGGCGAGACCTCGAACGGCGCGGGTTCGTCGACGAGGTAGCCGATCTCGCGCAGGAAGGCCTGGTACTCCGCCTGCTCGATCGGTTGGCCCGCCCGTGCGAGGTGCCAGGCGTCGATCTCCGCCTGCATTCGATCGCGGGTGGCGAGCAGCGCCCGGTTCTCGGGCGTGAAGCGGGCGAAGAGGTCGGCGACGCCTTGCCAGAACCGCTCCGGGTCGAGCCCCGTCCCCGGCAGCGCCCGCTCGTCGATGAAGCGCGCCAGCACGTCCGCGACTTCTAGTCCCGCCTTGTTCATCTGCCGTCCTCGTATCGTGATGGGGCGTCCCTAGCCTCGGGGGGCAGCCTTCGCCAGCGGCGGCGGACTCACCAGCTGCTTACCCCCCGCTCTTCGCCGGCGAAGGCCGGGGCCAGTCATGCTGCCCGTCGTGAGCGGTCTCGCAGCTCTCAACCCGCACCGTAGCTGGGCCCCGGCCTTCGCCGGGGAACTGCTCCGTCTGCCGCCGCGCCTCTACCGCGACGCCGCCGCGATCGCGACCTGCAGCCCCGCGCACGAACCGAAGCTGGGCGTCCCGCTCGCGAATACGTAGCGCATGAACGCGATCTGCCGCTCGACCTCGGGCGAGTCGATATAGACGTGGAGCGGCGAGCCCGACAGGAACAGCGTCGCGCGCCAGCTCGCACTCACGCCGCCGCGGCGTGCGCGGGCACGGCGATCTTCTCCAGCGTTTGCTTGAGCGAGCCCGCATAGTCGTCCGCACCGATCTGCGCGCGCGCCTCCGCGTCGGACTGACCCTTCGCCTCCGGCCACAGCCCGACGATGATGCGCGCGCGGGGTGCCTTCGCGCGCAGCCGCCGAACCAGGAACCGCAGATTCGCGGGCGATCCGGTCAGTTCGAGGTACGAGATCGCGACCAGCTCGACTCCCGACAGGTCGACGCGCGCGATCCCTTCGCGCGACACCGCCTCGTGCGACACCCGCCGCGTCTCCACGCCCTGCGCGCCGAGCAGCTGCGCGAGCATCGCCGTCACCGCCTCGTCGAACGGTCCGCGTCCGGCGACGCAGGCGACTGAGCGGACGGCGGGCGGCGGCGTGCCGTCGCCGGGGTGCGCGTGGTCAGCGAGGTCGTCGATCATCAGCGTCATCGAACGCGCCATCGAGGCCTGCTTGGCCGCGTCGATCGTCCCGCGTGCCTCGTCGCCCGCGGCGAGGCGCAGCCCCTGCACCACCACGCCGTCATAATAGTCGACCAGCGTCTCGTGCCCGAGCAGCGTCTCCGCCTGCGCCAGCGCCTCGTCGATATTGTTGGCCAGCACCCGCTGGTAGAAGCTTTCCACTGGGGTCAGCGCGGGGCGATCGCCGAGCAGCACGTCGAAGAACTCGAGGCTCTTCACATGCCGCCCCGTCACCACCAGGCACAAGGTGAGCGGGGTGGACAGGAGCAGCCCGACGGGCCCCCACAGCCAGCTCCAGAAGATCGCCGCGACGATCACCGACGCTGGCGACAACCCGGTCGAGTGGCCGTAGAGCATCGGCTCGACGACATAGCCCGTCAACGAGTCGACGATGAAGAACAAGGCCAGCGTCTCGATCGTGAGCGACCAGCCGGGCGCGATCGCGGCGCCGAGCGCCGCGGGCGCGATCGAGGCGAGGAACGAGCCGATATAGGGTACGAACCGGAGCATTCCCGCGAGGATGCCCCACATCGCTGGCGCGGGAATGCCGATGAACCACAACCCCACGGCGATCACCACGCCGAAACTGGTGTTCACGCTCAACTGCGACAGGAAGTAGCGGCTGAGTCGCTGCCCGGCGTCATCCATCGCCAGCGTGGTGCGGTGGAGATCGGTCGAGCCGAACAGCCGGATGAAGCGGTCGCGCAAATCCTCTTTCTGCATCAGGATGAAAATCGCCACCACCAGCACGATCAGCAGCGTTTCGAGCGGGGCGAGCACCGGCCCCAGGATGTTGCGTGCGACCGTGAGCGGCGAGGTGCGGTCGTTGACCACCTCCACCGGCACCACGCGGGGCTGCGCGGCGGTGCCGGTGGTCGGGGCGGTGATGGCGCCTGCGCTGGCCGGGGCTGACGCCTTGGTTGATCGCTGCGGGGCGAACATGCTGGTCACCGAGGCGAGATGGTCGGTCGCGTAAACCCGCGCGCTGCCGATCTTGGTCTCGATGGTCCGCGCGTAGCTCGGCGCATCGGCGGTCAGCCCGGCGACCTGCGTCCCGATCAGCGTGCCGAGCGCGCCGACCACGCCCAGCGCCGCCAGTACTGACAGGATTACCGCGGGCGCGCGCGGAATCCGCAGCCGCTGCAACAGCATCACCACCGGCGACAGCACGAACGACAGCAGCACCGCCAGCGTGATCGGGATCAGCACGTCATGCGCGAGGTAGAGCGCGGCGACGACCGCCACCGCCACCACCACGCCGAGCAGCCCGCGCGGCTCCGGGGCCGCCGCCGCTGGTATCTGCGCCGCCCCGGCGGGGGCCGGGTCACGCGAACCGGTCACCGTGTCGTGATAGCCGGCGGTGTCGCCCGTGCCGATCGTCATGCTCCGTGCCCCTGTTGCGCGTTCGCTGAACGCTCTGGCGCGGCGCGCGGGTGCGTGCAATCGGTGCGGGTCAGCAGCTCCCATTGGCAGCGCTTGCCCTGACCGGGCACGGTGGCCATCGACGCCAGCCCGCCGACCGGCCGCACCGAGCAGGGCAGCGCCGGACGGTAGATCGCGCGGTGGCACCACGCGCACTCTTCGAAGCCGAGATCGCTGGGCGGGGCCGTCCAGGGTGGCGGCGCATCGTCGATAGTGGTTTCGTCAAGCAAGGGTTCACGCTCCGGCGCGGATAGCGCGCTCGATACATAACGCAGGGCAAGGCGGCGATGGTTCCGCCATGGTGGATTTCGACGGCGTGCCCCCCTATCGGCGCGCCCGGCGTTCATCGTGGGACCTCGCCGAGTCTCGAGTCACATCCCCAAGTCACACAAGGGCTGATCATGACGTTTCGCCGGCTTTCGCTTCCCCTCGCCGCCCTGCTGGTCACGGCCGCCGCGCCGCCTCCGTCCGAGGGCACGCTGACGATCGAGGTGGCCAACGTCCGCGCGTCGAAGGGGCGAGTGCACATCGATGTCTGCCCGGAGGCGCGGTTCCTGAAGAGCGGTTGCGCCTATTCCGCTTCGGCGGTCGCGCGAAAGGGCGTGACCACCGTGGTCGTTCCCAACGTGGCGGCGGGCCGCTACGCGGTGCAGGCGTATTTCGACGAGAATGGTAACGGCAAGATGGACTTTGGTCTGTTCGGCCTGCCGAAGGAAGGGTTTGGCTTCTCGCGCGATCCCAAGGTGACGACGCGCGCGCCGACGTTCGATCAAGCCGCGTTCGACGCCACCGGGGCGGCGCAGTCACTGGCGTTGCACCTCCACTACGTTCTTTGATGCGGTCGCCCGTTCCGCGCCTCGTCGCACTTGGCGTCGCGCGGCCCTGGGCGACGCTGGCGGCGGCGCTGGCGCTGTTGCTGGTCGCGCTGGGGTATGCCGCGACGCATTTCACGATGACGACGGACACCGCCGCGCTGATCTCGCCGGACGTGCCGTGGCGGCAACAGGAACGCGCGGCGGACGCGGCGTTCCCGCAACTCTCCGACGCGATGCTGGTGATCGTCGACGGCGAGACGCCCGAGCTGGCCGAGTCGGGCGCGGCGCGGCTGGCGGCGGCGTTCGCGGGGGACCACACGCATTTCCGCCGGGTAACGCGGCCGGACGGCGGCGAGTGGTTCGCGCGAGAGGGGCTCTTATTCGGCAGCGAGGCGGACGTGCGCGCGTCGACCGGCGCGCTGGTGGAGGCGCAGCCGCTGCTCGGGCCGCTGGCCGCCGACCCGAGCTTGCGGGGGGTGACGACCGCGCTGTCGACCGTGCTCGACGGCGTGGCGAACGGATCGACGACGCTCGACCGGGTCGACACACCACTGCGCGCGCTCTCGAATGCAAGCGAGCGCGTGCTGGCGGGCGAACCCGCGTACTTCTCGTGGCAGCGGTTGTTCGGCAACGGCAAGGGCGCGCTCGCCGCGCCGACCCGGCGGCTGGTGCTGGTGCAGCCGGTGCTCGACCACGGCGCGCTGATGCCCGGGGAAGCGGCGAGCGAGGCGGTCCGCGCCGCCGCGCGCGCGCTCGGCGCGGGGGTGCGGGTGCGGCTGACCGGCGAGGTGCCGCTGGCGGACGACGAGTTCGCGACCTTGCAGGAGAATATCGGCGCGGTCGGGGTGGTGATGCTGCTGGCGATGCTGACGACGCTCTGGTTCGCGGTGCGCTCGGCGCGGTTGGTCGCGGCGATCATGGTCACGACGCTGGTCGGGCTGGTCGTCACCGCCGCCGTCGGGCTGCTCGCGGTGGGACGGTTCAACCTGATCTCGGTCGCGTTCATCCCGTTGTTCGTAGGGTTGGGCGTGGATTTCGGCATCCAGCTGACGGTGCGGTTCAACGCCGAGCGAGTAGCGGGTGCTGGGCTGCACGAGGCGCTGACGCAGGCCGCCGCCGCGCTCGGCGCGCCGCTGTCGCTGGCGGCGGGGGCGGTGTTCCTCGGCTTCGGCGCGTTCCTGCCCACCGCCTATGTCGGCATCGCCGAGTTGGGGGTGATCGCGGGGCTGGGCATGGTGATCGCGCTGTTGTTCAGCGTGACGCTGCTCCCCGCGCTGATCCTGCTGGTCCGCCCCGGCGCGCCGACCCGCGAAGTGGGCTTCGCCGCTGCTGCCCCGGTGGATCGGTTCCTTGAGCGACGGCGACGGGTAGTGCTGTGGGCGTTCGTGGTGGCGATGGTGCTCAGCATCGCGGCGCTGCCGTTCGTGCGGTTTGATTTCAACCCGCTGCATCTGCGCGACCCGAACGCGCCGTCGATGCTCGCGCTTGCCGACCTGACGCGCGACCCGGAGCGAACACCCAACACCATCGACGTGCTCGCGCCGAACGCGCGCGCGGCGGCGGTGCTGGCGCGACGGCTAAGCGCGCTACCCGAGGTGAAGCAGGTCGTGTCGCTCGACAGCTTCGTGCCGGCGGATCAGCCCGCCAAGCTGGCGCAGATCGCCGATGCGTCAACGCTGCTCGACCTGACGCTCAACCCGTTCGACACCGCCCCGCCGCCGCGCGACGCGGAGATAGTGCAGGCGCTGCGGGCGACGGCGTCGAGGCTGCAATATGCTGCGGAGCACGATACCTCCGACGCCTTTGACGTAAACGCTCCGTCGAGGGTCGAGGCGAAGCGTCTCGCCGTTGACTTCGAGGATTTGGCAGCCGGCCCGCCTGATCGGCGCTCAGCCTACAACGTCGGACTCTCCCAGCCTCTCACCGTCATGCTCGACCAAGCGCGGCTCGCACTTCAGGCGCAGCCGGTCACCCGCGCGACGCTGCCCCCTGATCTCGCGCGCGACTGGGTCGCCCGCGACGGCCAGCAGCGGCTGCAGGTCTTCCCGAGTGGCGACGCCAACGACAATGCGACCATCCGCCGCTTCCGCACCGCCGT
The DNA here is from genome assembly GCA_964235525.1 of uncultured Sphingomonas sp. Lineage (GTDB taxonomy): Bacteria > Pseudomonadota > Alphaproteobacteria > Sphingomonadales > Sphingomonadaceae > Sphingomonas. Next base: position 6,468 of record CAXSEO010000052.1, read on the forward strand.
CGCGGGCGTCACGCTCGCGATCTCCGGCCTGCCGGTCGCCACCCAAGCCGCCGCCGCCACCGTCGCGGGCGCGTTCGTGCAGGCGGGGGTGATCGCGTTCGTGCTCGTCAGCCTGTTGCTGTTCGCGGTGCTGCGCAACCTGCGCGAGGTCGCGTTCACGCTCGCGCCGGTGATCCTGTCGATCTTCCTGACGCTGGGCAGCTGCGTGGTGATTGGGCAGCCGATCAACTTCGCCAACATCATCGCCTTTCCGCTGCTGTTCGGGGTCGGGGTCGCGTTCCACATCTACTTCGTGATGGCGTGGCGCGGCGGCGCGACCGGGCTGCTTCAGTCGAGCCTCGCCCGCGCGGTGTTGTTCAGCGCGCTGGCGACGGGGACCGCGTTCGGCTCGCTGTGGCTGTCGCACCATCCGGGGACGGCCAGCATGGGCAAGATCCTGCTGATCTCGCTGGCGTGGACGCTGGTCTGCGCGCTGATCTTCGAGCCGGCGCTGTTGGGGCCGCCGCGCGGCGATTTGCGAAGCAAATAGCCGCCTTCAGTGGCGGCCCCAGCCAAGGAGTCCCCGTAAAGTAGTACTTTGCGGGGTGGCCCCGGCGGCGCTCCTCCAGCGCCGTTCGACGACGCGGCTTTGCCGCGGCGACCGAGCCGTAGGTAGTTCCCGGCGAAGGCCGGGGCCCAGCCACGGTGCGCTAGATCGGAGGAGCCACCCGGCCAGCGCAACTTGACTGGGCCCCGGCCTTCGCCGGGGAACTGCTATGGCTTGGGCGTGACCGCGGGCGTTGCCGGATCGGTAAGCGGGTCGCCAAGCTCCGGCGTCGCCGCGCCCGGCTTGGGAGCGCTCGCGTCGGTGGGCGCGGGGGCGGGGGCGCTCACCGCCGGGGCGGGCGCGGGTGAGGCCGGCGCCGGGTCGGCAGGCGCAGGCGCACCCGCCGCCGGGTCCGCCAGCGGATCGCCCAGCTCCGCCGTCGGGGTTACGTTCACCCGGCGACCGTGCAGGTTCGCGATCTCGCCCGCGCGGTCCTGGAGGTAGGCGGAGCGGAAGGTCGCATATGGGTCCACCGCGTCGCGGAGCAGCGCGTCGAGGTCCTGGTCCGCCTGCGCGCGCGCGTCGAGCCCGGTCGTGACCGCACGCGTCACTTGGTACTCGGCGCGATCGAACGGCGTGCCGATGGTGAACGGGACGATGACCGCCTCCGCCTGTCCGCCGACCAGATCGCGGAGCGTCGTCGGCCCGACCAGTGGCAGGAACAGATACGGCCCCGGCCTGACGCCGTAATAGCCCAGCGTATCGCCCAGCCCGTTGGGCCGGTGCGGCAGGCGGATGGCGGGCTGCACCGCCACGTCGAACACCCCGCCGACACCGAGCGTCGAATTGACCAGGAACCGTCCCGCCGTCTCCGCCGCCTTGCCCGGCTTGAGCTGGAGCAGGTAGTTGAGGAATACCAGCGGCTCGCCGAGATTGCTGAAAAAGTGGCGCAGCCCGACCCGCAACGGCTTCGGCACCACATGCTTGTAGCCGAGCGCGGTGGGTCGCAGGAAGTAGCGGTCGAACTTCTGGTAACGCTTGAACACGTACCGGTTGACGTTCTCGAACGGATCGCCGCGCGCGTGGTGGCGTTTGCGCTTGCTCACGAACGACGCGGGCATGGTCGCCGGGTCGGCGAGCGGGTCCGCCAGCGCGGGCGCGGGCTGGGCCGCGGCCGGGATCTGTGGCGGCGCGACTTGCGCGACGGGCGACAGCAGCAGCGCGGTCGCCAGCGCGGGCAGGCTCAACCCGCGCCTTTCGCCGCGAGCCGATCCATCCGCGCGAGCAGCGCCTTCGCCCCGCCGCGCTGGAGCACATCGGCGAAGTCTGACCGGCGGGTCGCGAGCTGGCTGACCGACCGATAGAATACGTCGATGATGCGCCACTCCGCGCCCGACTGGCGCAGCCGATAGCTGATCGGGATCGGCGTCCCCTTGGGGTCGTTGAGCGTCGTCCGCACCAGCTTGTCGCCGCCGCGCGTCTCCACCTGCGGCATGACGGTAAAGCTCTGCCCGCCAAAGCCGTCGAAGTTCACCGCGTAGGAGTTGACGGTCATGCGCCGGAACGCGCCCACCAGCGCCTGCTGGTCGGCGGGCGCGATCGTCGTCCACGACGTGCCGACCGCCAGCCGGGTCATCAGCGGGATGTCGAAGCTGCGGTCGACCACCGGCGCGATCGCCGCCGCGCGCGCCTTCACGCCCGCCTTGGCCCCCGTCTTCATAATGCCGAGCAGCCCCGTGTCGAGCGTCTGCACCGGCGCGACCGCCGGGTCGGTCTGCGCGAGCGCGGGCAGGGGAGACAGCAGGGCGAGCGCCGCTCCGGCCGACAGGATACGCATGCACTCGCTCCGCAATGGCTGCTTATGCGGGAGATAGGGGCGTCGCCGCGCCAGTTCCACCCTCGCGCGCATCGCCCCGCCTGCCCGCCACCCTGCCCACGCCACCGACTGTGACCGGATTGCGACAGATTGCCGCCGTATTGATGGTGCAGTGCCCCACGGGGGTTCCGCTGGGGACACCTGCACGCTACATGAGGAAGACGGGGGTTTGACGTTCGGAGCATGTGTGACGGCTGTTGACGCTTCCAGGCCCG
>CAXSEO010000053.1:0-9061 GCA_964235525.1 uncultured Sphingomonas sp.
GCGCGGGTAAAGGCGGCGAGTGACGCGGCGCTCCATGCGTTCACGCTCGCGTTCGACCGGCACGACCTCGACGCGACCGGCTGGCGGGTCGAGCCGGCGGAGTGGGAAGCGGCGTACCATGCGCTCGCCCCGACGTTGCGCGAGGCGCTCGATCTCGCCGCCGCGCGCATCCGCGCCTATCACGAGCGGCAGCGGCCGGAGGGGAGCGACAGCGTCGATGCACTCGGCGTCCGGCTCGGCGCGCGCTGGCGGGCGGTGGAGGCGGCGGGGGTGTATGTGCCGGGCGGGCGCGCGGCCTACCCCTCCTCCGTGCTGATGAACGCGATCCCGGCCAAGGTCGCGGGGGTCGAGCGACTGGTGATGGTCACCCCCACCCCGGACGGCGAGGTTAACCCGCTGGTGCTCGCCGCCGCGCATGTCGCGGGCGTGGACGAGCTGTGGCGCGTCGGCGGCGCGCAGGCGATTGCGGCGCTGGCGTACGGCACCGCGCGGATCAGGCCGGTGGACGTCGTCACCGGCCCGGGTAACGCCTGGGTCGCCGAGGCTAAGCGCCAGCTCTACGGCGTGGTCGGGATCGACATGGTCGCGGGGCCGAGCGAGATCGTGGTGGTCGCGGACGGGGCGAACGACCCCGACTGGATCGCCGCCGACCTGCTTAGCCAGGCCGAGCATGACGTGGTGACCCAATCGGTGCTGTTCACCGACGACGCCGCGTTCTCGGAAGCGGTCGCCGAGGCGGTCGAGCGGCTCCTCCCCACGCTTGCCACCGCCGCCACCGCGCGCGCGGCGTGGGCGGCGAACGGCGCGATCGTGGTAACGCGCTCGCTCGCCGAGGCGATGCCGCTCGTCGACCGGCTCGCGCCCGAGCATCTGGAGATCGCCGTGGACGATCCGCAGGGTTTGTTCAACCTGGTCCGTCACGCAGGGTCGGTGTTCCTCGGCCGCCAAACGCCCGAGGCGATCGGGGATTATGTCGCCGGCCCCAACCATGTCCTTCCCACCGGCCGCCGCGCCCGCTTCGCGTCGGGGCTGAGCGTGCTCGACTTCATGAAGCGCACCAGCTTCCTCCAGCTCGACGCCAACGCGCTCCAGGCGCTCGGCCCCGCGACGGTGGCGCTGGCTGAGGCGGAGGGCCTGCCCGCGCACGCGCTGTCGGTGGCGGTGCGGTTGCGTGACACCGCGTAGGTCAGCGCGGCACCGCCCATCGGATCGAGAAGCTGGTCCAGCTCGCCGTCGGTTGCGCCGCCCCGTCTCGCGCCGGTGGATAGGTCAGCCGCGCTTGCGCGATCTCGCAGGTGCGCGTGTCGAGATCGGCGTTACCGCTGGTTTCGAGAACACGGCAGTTGGACACGGCCCCGCGCTCGTCGATCGCGAGCAGCGTAATCACCTTGCCTTGGGCCTTCGCCCGAAGCGCGGCGCGCGGGTAGTCTCGCGCGGTCAGCAACGGCGCATGATCGACGAACCCGGGCTGTCCCGGCCCAAGCGTCGGTCTGAACCGGGCGGGATCGACGCCCAACGACCGGAGCGATGTATCTTGGCAGATCGCCAGTCGCTCACTCGCGGCGGGCCGATCTACCGGCAGACTGATCGCCGGACCACCAGCCACCCGCACCTCGAGATCGTCCGCTGACGCGAGTTGCTCCACCAACAACGGATCGGCGAAGAGCTGAAGAAGCGGCGCGCCGTCATCACCGGTCCGGCCGGAAGCGGTCGTATGAAACACAATGCCGGACGGGCGCAGCGTGACCGTCGTGGGCACTCCACGGTAGGATACCGCTTCAGGCTGGCGGATCAGGAGATTGGCGACCGGCGCTCCTATATCCTGTCGGACGGCGAGCATCTGCACGCCGTCGACGTTACGCTGCAAGGTGCAGTGACCCGCCCCCGCCACGATCGACCACCTCGCCGCGCGAGCTGGCGGCGTAGGAGTTTGCGCTAGCGCGGGTCCGATGAGCGCGAGTATCGGCAGCATTTACGTCTTCCTCTTGGGTCCATGGCAGAGCGTAGCGCTAGCGACCGCGGCCGCAAGGGTGACGGCGTAGCGCGCCGCGCCTACATCGCCCGCCATGCCCACCGCTCCCCAAGCCCGTACCCGCTCGCGCGCCCGTTCCGCCGCGCGACTCGCCGCCGTCCAGGCGCTGTATCAGCGCGAGATGGAGGGCACCGCCGTCCCGACGCTGCTCCACGAGTTCCACCAGCACCGGCTCGGCGCGACGGTGGAGGATGTCGAATATGAGGACGCGGATGTCGACTTCTTCGACGACCTCGTACGCGGGGCGGCGGCGCGTGCGGCGGAGATCGACGCCGCCGTTGCCGCGCGGCTGGCGGCGGGCTGGACGCTGGCGCGGCTCGACAAGCCGATGAAGGCGATATTGCGCGCGGGCACCTACGAGCTGCTCGCCCGTGCAGACGTGCCGGTCGGCACGGTGATCAGCGAATATGTCGACGTCGCCCACGCCTTTTACGAGCGGCGCGAGGCGGGGTTCGTCAACGGGCTGCTCGACGGGGTGGCGAAGGCGGTACGCGCCGGTGGCTAGATTGCCGCAACGCGAGACGATGGAGCCGACCGAGGATGTACCGTCGATTGTCGCCCGGCTGGAGGGGATCGCGAACGTCGGGCAGCGTCGGCACGCCCGGTTGCGCTTGCGCGATCAGGAACTTGTATATTGCCTCCGCGGCAAGCGACTCCCGCGGCGCGAGCGGGTCGCGGACGGGGCCGCCAAGTCGATCGGCGGATCGCTGCTGACCAGCTCGGTCGCGTTGCTGCTTGGCGGGCGCGTCGCGAGTTGGACGATTGGCCTGGCGGTGACGGGATTGTCGCTGTTCGGGTTAGGGAGTATCTACGCGGCGTCAGTCGAGTATCGAAGCGCAGCTTGGGGCAGCGAGGCTGACCGTATCGTGGCCGCGCTGGACGAGCTGGAGAAGAACAATGCCGATAGATGAACTGGCTTTCTGGATTGGGCTGGGCGTTGGTGGCCTGACGACTGCTTTCCTCGGCGGTCTGTATTGGAAGACGCTTCGCGGGGATCGGGAGATGCGCGCGCGCTACGGCTTGCCGCGCCGCCGCTGACCGAGGGCGAGTTTCTCCACGCGCTTCGCGCGCTGCCGCTGCACCTGGGCGCGCGCGGGTTGGCCGATGACGCGGCGATCGTCGGCGCTTACGTCCTCACCACCGACACGCTGGTTGAGGGTGTCCATTTCCTCCCCGCCGATCCGCCGGGAGACGTCGCGTGGAAACTGGTCGCACAGAACCTGTCCGACCTCGCCGCCAAGGGCGCGCGACCGGAGGGCGTGCTGCTCAACTATCCGCTGTCCGACGCAGGTTGGGACCGCGCGTTCCTCGACGGGTTCGCCGAGGCGCTCACCATCTTCGCCACGCCGCTTATCGGCGGTGACACCGTGTCGCTCCCGCCGGGCGCGCCCCGCGTGCTGACGCTCACCGCAATCGGCGTGGATGCGATCGCCCCGCTGCGATCAGGCGCGCAGGCGGGCGACCGGCTTCACGTCACCGGCACGATCGGCGATGGGGGCGCCGGATTGACGATCGCAAAGCGATTGGCCGGCGAGACGGCGGGAGTCGCGATCGTGCGCGGGCAGCCCGGGCCCGCCGAACTGCTCGCCGCCTATCGCCGCCCGGTCCCGCGCCTCGCCGAAGGACGCGCGCTCGCCCCGCTGGTACACGCGATGTGCGACGTGTCGGACGGGCTGTTGCTCGACGCCTCGCGCATCGCCGCCGCCAGCGGGCTGGCGGTGACGATCGAGCTTTCGCGGGTGCCGCTGTCCGCCGCGTATCGCGCGTTCGCGGGCGATGACCCGATCACGGCCGCGACGGCGGGCGACGATTACCAACTATTGTTCGCCGCCCCGCTCGCCCTCGCGCTTCCCGTTCCCGCGACTGAGATCGGCGGGTTCCACACCGGCGAAGGGCTTAGCCTTACGCACCACGGCGAGCCCGTCCCCCTCCCTGCCCGCCTCGGCTATCTGCACGGAAGCTGAACCGCTTGCGCGTCCCCTCGACGCGGCCTAGCCTCCCGCCCACGCGCCAGCCGGGGTCTACATCCGGCGTCGCAACGGAACAGGAGCGGACCCGGGCATGACCAGCGTGTTCATTGCGATGCTATGCGGCCTCGTCGCCGTCGCTTACGGCGTCCTCACCGCGGCGCAGGTACTGCGCCAGCCTGCGGGCGACGCGCGGATGCAGGACATCGCCGCCGCGATCCAGGAAGGCGCGAAGGCCTATCTCGGTCGCCAATACACCACCATCGCGATCGTCGGCGCAATGGTGGCGATCATCCTGTTCCTGACGCTGGGCACCGTGTCGACCGCCGGCTTCCTGCTCGGCGCGGTGCTGTCGGGCGCGGCGGGGTCCGCGGGGATGAACATCTCGGTGCGCGCCAATGTCCGTACCGCCGAGGCCTGCCGCTCCTCGCTCCAGGGCGGGCTCACCACCGCGTTCCGCTCGGGCGCGGTGACGGGGATGCTGGTCGCCGGGTTCGGGCTGCTCGCGATCTGCGCGCTGTTCTGGTATCTGGTCGGACCCGCAGGACATGCCCCCAACGACCGGGTGGTGGTGGAGGCGCTGACCGCGCTCGCGTTCGGCGCGTCGCTGATCTCGATCTTCGCGCGGCTGGGCGGCGGTATCTTCACCAAGGCGGCGGACGTCGGCGCGGACCTGGTCGGCAAGGTCGAGGCGGGCATCCCCGAGGACGACCCCCGCAACCCGGCGGTGATCGCGGACAATGTCGGCGACAATGTCGGCGACTGCGCGGGCATGGCCGCCGACCTGTTCGAGACCTACGTCGTCACGCTCGGCGTCACGATGGTGTCGATCGCGCTGCTGGTGCAGGCTGACATCCCTGAGCTGATGCGGCTGATGACGCTGCCGCTGCTGGTCGGGGGCGTGTGCATCGGCACCAGCATCATCGGCACCTACATGGTCCGGCTGGGGCGCGGATCGATCATGGGCGCGCTCTACAAGGGGTTCTGGACCAGCGCGCTGTTGTCGGTACCGGCGATCTGGGCGGTGACGAGGTACGCGCTCGGCGATCTCCACCGCGTGATTGGTGGCGCGGGCTTTCTCGACCCGGGCGGGGATGACCTGACCACCAGCCTCGACGCGCCGACCCGCACGGCGGCGGGCACGGCCGCTCACTTCACGGGCATGGACCTGTTCTGGTGCATGATGATCGGGCTGGCGGTCACCGGCCTGATCGTGTGGATCACCGAATATTACACCGGCACCAACTATCGCCCGGTCCGCTCGATCGCCAAGGCGTCGGAGACGGGCCACGGCACCAACGTCATCCAGGGTCTCGCGATCAGCCTGGAGGCGACCGCGCTGCCGACGCTGGTGATCGTGGTGGCGGTGATCGCGACCTACCAGCTCGCGGGCGTGATCGGCATCGCGTTCGCGGCGACGGCGATGCTGGCGCAAGCGGGGATGGTGGTCGCGCTCGACGCCTATGGCCCGGTGACGGACAATGCGGGCGGCATCGCCGAGATGGCGGGGCTGCCCGACGAGGTGCGGCACAAGACCGACGCGCTCGACGCGGTCGGCAACACGACCAAGGCGGTGACCAAGGGCTATGCGATCGGCTCGGCCGGGCTCGCGGCGCTGGTGTTGTTCGGCGCGTACACGACCGACCTCAAGACGTTCTTCCCCGATCTCACCGTCGATTTCAGCCTCAACAACCCGTATGTCATCGTCGGGCTGCTGCTCGGCGCGCTGCTCCCCTATCTGTTCGGCGCGTTCGGGATGACGGCGGTGGGCCGCGCGGCGGGCGCGGTGGTGGAGGAGGTGCGCGGGCAGTTCCGCGACAATCCGGGCATCATGCTCGGCACCAGCCGCCCCAATTACGCGCGCACCGTCGACCTCGTCACCCGCGCGGCGATCAAGGAGATGATCGTCCCCTCGCTGCTCCCCGTGCTGTCGCCGATCGCGGTCTATTTCATCGTGCGGTGGGTCGCGGGTCAGGCCAACGGCTTCGCGGCGCTCGGCGCGATGCTGCTGGGGGTGATCGTCTCCGGGCTGTTCGTCGCGCTGTCGATGACCAGCGGCGGCGGGGCGTGGGACAACGCGAAGAAATACATCGAGGACGGCAACCACGGCGGCAAGGGGTCGGAAGCGCACAAGGCGGCGGTGACGGGCGACACGGTCGGCGACCCGTACAAGGACACCGCCGGCCCGGCGGTCAACCCGATGATCAAGATCACGAATATCGTGGCCTTGCTGCTTCTCGCAGCCCTCGCCGCGCACAGCGGCGCGGGCTGAACAGGAGAGTCGAGCAGCGCGCGGCCGGCGGATCGGGCGAGAACACTTCTCGCCCGATCCGTCCGACGTCACGGGATTTAGTCCGTGACGCGCCCGCCCGCGTCTTTCTACCCTGAACCCGATTCGATGCCGACCTGGCGCGGATAGCACCAGTCAACTGCCTAACTGCTCCACATTGGTTCGGTCCACCCGAATCTGATTCGATCCAACCTGATCCATTTTCCATCCGGCTCTTCGCCGCTCGACCCCACCTCGCGGCGATACCGTGGGGATGCCCGACACCCCCGCCCTCGACCCCTTCCTCCACCGCTGGCGTCACAACGAGGGCGGCGCCGAGCGAGCCAACTATGTCCTGTTCCTGACCGAGCTCACCGACTTGCTGGGCCTGCCGCGCCCCGACCCCGCCGACGCCTCGCACGCGCGCAACGATTACGTGTTCGAGCGCGCGGTCACCTTCCACGACGCGGACGGGCGCGCGGGACACGGCCGCATCGACCTGTACCGGCGCAGCTGCTTCGTGCTGGAGGCCAAGCAAAGCCGCGAGCCCGGCGGGGCCAAGGAGGTCGCGCTCACCCCCGACCAGGCCACGCTCCCCGGCCTCCCCGCCGCGCCCCCGCGCGGGCGGCGCAGCGCCGCGCGCGGCTGGGACGTGCTGATGCGCAACGCGCGCGAACAGGCGGAGCAATATGCGCGGGCCTTACCCGCCGAGCACGGCTGGCCACCGTTCATCATCGTCTGCGATGTCGGCCACGCGCTGGAGCTGTTCGCCGACTTCTCGGGGCAGGGAAAGAACTACCGCCAGTTCCCCGACCGGGGTGGATACCGCATCTTCCTCGACGACCTGGCCCGGCCCGAGGTCCGCGAGCGGCTGCGCCGGGTGTGGCTCGATCCCCAATCGCTCGACCCCGCCCGTCAGTCGGCGCTGGTCACCCGCGATATCGCCGCACGGCTCGCCAGCGTGAGCAAGCTGCTCGAAGCGCGCGGACGCGACGCGGGCGAGGTCGCGTATTTCCTGATGCGGTGCCTGTTCACGATGTTCGCCGAAGGGCGCAACGTGCGGCTGCTCGCGCCCGGCGATTTCACCACGTTTCTGCGCGATGCGCGCGACCAGCCCGAGAGCTTCGCGCCGCTACTGGAGGAGCTGTGGCGGCGGATGGACGCGGGCGGGCTGTCCGCGCTGCTGCGCAAGCCGGTGCGGCGCTTCAACGGCGGACTGTTCAAGGACGCGCGCGCGATCCCGCTCACCCGCGAGGAGATCGGCGAGCTGTACGAAGCCGCGCGCCACGACTGGGCGGAGGTGGAGCCGGCGATCTTCGGCACCTTGCTCGAACAGGCGCTCGATCCCGTCGAGCGCCGTCGTCTCGGCGCGCATTATACTCCGCGCGCCTATGTCGAGCGGGTGGTGACCGCGACGATCATCGAGCCGCTGCAACGCGAGTGGACAGAAGACGTGCTCGGCACCGTCGAGCGCGAGCGCGCCACGCACCCTGACGTGGCGATCCGCGCGGTGCACGACTTCCACGTCAAGCTCGCGCGCACGGTCGTGCTCGACCCCGCATGCGGGACCGGCAACTTCCTGTACGTCTCGCTGGAGCTGATGAAACGGCTGGAGGGCGAGGTGCTGGAGGTGCTCGCCGATCTGGGCGGGCAGGAAGCGCTCGCGCTGGAAAGCGAGACGGTGCACCCCAAGAACTTCCGCGGACTGGAGCTGAACCGCCGCGCTGCCGCGATCGCCGAGCTGGTGCTATGGCTCGGCTATCTGCAATGGCAGTTGCGCAACGGCTTCGCGATCACCGACCCGGTGCTGGAGGAGCTCCAGACGATCGAGCCGCGCGACGCGGTGCTGCGTCACGACGCGCCGGGGCCTGGAGGCGAGTATCCAAACCCCCGCCGCCCGGAATGGCCGGAAGCGGATTACATCGTCGGCAACCCGCCATTCATCGGCGGCAAGGACCTGCGCTCCCGGCTGGGCGACGGCTACGCCGCCGCGCTGTGGCGCGCCCACCCGCAAATGGGCAAGTCCGCAGATTTCGTGATGTACTGGTGGAACCATGCGGCCGATTTGCTGGCCCGCAAGGGCACGCGGCTCCGGCGCTTTGGCCTCGTCACCACCAATTCGATCACGCAGGAGTTCAGCCGCCGCGTGATCTCGCGCCACCTCGACGCGCGTCCGCCGGTCAGCCTGGTGCTCGCCATCCCCGACCACCCCTGGACCAAGGCGACGCGCGACGCCGCGGCTGTCCGCATCGCCATCACGGTGGCGGAGGCGGGCGCGAAGGAAGGAGTGGTGATGGAGGTGGTTCGCGAAGCGAAGCTCGATACGGACGCACCGGTGATCGAGTTCGCGACCCTGACCGGCCAGATCAACGCGGACCTGAGCATCGGATCGGACCTGACGACCGTGCAGCCGTTGCTCGCCAATGAATGGCTGTGCTCGCGGGGGGTTTCGCTGCACGGCGCAGGCTTCATGCTTCGCCCGTCCGAGGCGCACCATCTGGGGCTGGGGCGTCGCGCCGGGCTGGAGCACCACATCCGCGCCTATCGCAACGGTCGCGATCTGCTCGGGCGCTCGCGCGGCGAGATGGTGATCGACCTGTTCGGCGTCAACGAGGCGCAGGCGCGCCAGCGATTTCCGGAAGTCTACCAGCACCTGCTCGTGACGGTGAAGCCGGAGCGGGACGCGAACCCTCGCGCGACCAGACGCGAAAACTGGTGGCTGTTTGGGGAGCTGGCGCCGGCGTTCCGCGACTATTCGGAAGGCCTTCGGCGTTACATCGTCACCGTCGAGAC
>CAXSEO010000054.1:0-8851 GCA_964235525.1 uncultured Sphingomonas sp.
CATCCGCTGCGCTCCTGGCGTATCTGCCGAGCCAGGCGCCAGGGAGCAAAGAAGGAGTCGTGCGTCGCCCGGTCGAGCGATCACGTAAACTATCTGGTGATCGGCGCGTGGGATTAACTGAGATCAACTTGGTCGTGCGGCACCTCAGTATTCATGGATCGCCCACCTTGGGGCGGACGCGCCATCGCGGTGCGCCTCGCGATCGGTCGCGGAGGCAGGACTGATCGAGTCGAGCCTTCCATTCGCCGCAGGATAGCCCGCAACAGTTTGGAGTGGTGGCCTTGATCAGTAACGAAACGCAACGTCGTCGATACACCTTGACCGCGCAAGCGCTGCACTGGGCCACGGCCGGGTTCGTGTTCGCCGTGCTGCCGCTCGGCTGGGTGGCGGAGTCGCTGCCCACGGGCGCGGAGAGATCCACGGTGTTCGTCCTCCATCGCTCGGTCGGGCTGACGATCCTGTTGCTGATCGCCTTTCGCCTGGCCTGGCGTGCGCGGCACCCCGCGCCGCCCGAGCAGGACGGGACGGGGCGGGTGATGGCGGCGTTGGGGTGGGCGAGCCAGTGGCTGCTGTACTTCATCTTCTTCGCGATGCCGGTCACCGGCTATCTGATGAGCGGCAACGGCAAGCCGGTCAGCTATTTCGGCCTGTTCTCGATCCCGGGCTTTCCCAAGAGCGAGACGCTCGACCGGTTCGCGACGGTGCTTCATCTCGCGGGCCAGTGGGCGGTGTATGCGCTGGTGCTGCTGCATGTCGCCGCGACCGTCTGGCACGTCGCGATCCGCCGCGACGGGCTGCTGTCGCGGATGCTGCCGCCGCAGCACCTTCGATCCGCCCCGGCAGCGCCGATCGCGCCGAACGGCGGTGCCGGGTGACCGGCCGGACCGATCCCGGCCCGGCGACCGGCATCGGCCCGTGCTGCTCGGTGTGATTGCCGTGCTGCTCGCGCTGGCCTGGGTGGCGCAGGGCTGGGTCCTTAGCTTCGCCGCCACCGTGCTCGCGATGGGCGTGCTGAACGGAGTTACGCACGCGGTCGGGGGCGTGCCCGTCGGCACCATGGTCACCGGCACGCTGGTCGGGCTGGGCGAGAACATCGCCGACCGCCTGGCGGGTCGGCCCGCCCCGATCGGCGAGAACGCCGGCCAGTGGGTGGCCTTCGTCGCCGCCGCCGCGCTCGGCGCGCTCGCCTGTCATCCGCTTGGCACGGGTGCCCTGGCCGTGCCCGCGACCACCCGCGCGATCCTGGCCGCCGTCACGGCGCGAGAACCGCGCCTGCGCACCGCCGGTTCTCACCAGCGTCCATCGCCCCCGTCCCAAGGATACAAGCAATGACCACAGATGCTTCCCTGCTCGCGCCCAATCCTGAGCTGCCGACGCTCGGCAATCCGGACCTGCCCGCGGAAGGGTTCGCGAACGTCGGCGGCGATCCCGAGAGCCTGCGCAGCGACGGGCCGCAAAACCCCGCCATCGAAGGCCAGTTCCCGTCGCAGATGGACGCGCCCGGCACCGACATCAGCAGTCAGCCATTCTTCTGGTCGTCGTTCAACATCGCCCCCAAGCGCGTGCAGCGCGGTGGCTGGGCGCGCGAGGTAACGGGGCACGACTTCGCGCTGGCGAAGGATATCTCCGGCGTAAATATGCGCCTGGCGCCCGGCGGCATCCGCGAACTGCACTGGCACCAAACCGCCGAATGGGCGGTGGTGACACGCGGCCGCTGCCGGGTGACGACGATCGACACGCAGGGACGGGCCAGCGTCGAGGACGTGGAGGCCGGCGACTTGTGGTACTTCGCCGCCGGCCTGCCGCACTCGCTCCAGGGGCTTGGACCGACCGGAACCGAGTTCATTATCGCGTTCGACGATGGCGACCAGTCCGAAAGCAACACGCTGCTCGTCACCGACTTCGTCGCCCACACGCCGCCGGACGTGCTCGCCAAGAACTTCGGCGTGCCGCAGGAGACGTTCCGCAACATCCCGCTCCACAATTTGTGGATCTTCCAGGGAAACGAGCCGGGCGACCTTGCGGCCGACGGCGTCGCCGCCGGGGTCGTCCCGGGCACGGAGCCGGTCGTGTTCCGCCTGTCACGCTCGACGCCGGTGAAGCAGAATTGCGGCGGCACCATCCAGATCGCCGACAGCGCCAACTTCACTGTCTCCAAGACCGTCGCCGTCGCGCTGGTGACGGTGGAGCCGGGCGGGATGCGCGAAATGCATTGGCACCCCAACGCCGACGAATGGCAGTATTATCTTGAAGGGAAGGCGCGGATGACCGTCTTCGACACGGGGCCCAAGGCGACCACCACCGATTTCCGCGCCGGCGACATCGGCGTCGTGAAGCGCAACCTTGGTCATTACATCGAGAACACCGGTCCAGGCGTGTTGCGCTTTATGGAAGTGTTCCGCGCGCCCCGGTACGAGGAGGTCTCGCTCGCCGAGTGGCTGGCGCGGACGCCTCCCGCGCTGGTGATGCAGCACTTCAACGTCACCGCCGACGATCTGGCCCGCTTTCCCAAAGAGGCGCGCGGGATCGTGCCGCTATGAGCCGCGTCCGGTACCGACGCCAACCGACCTGCAAGGAACCAGCATGACCGTATTTTCACCAACCACGCTCTCCGGAAAAGTCGCGGTCGTGACGGGCGCGGCGCGCGGCATCGGCCGGTGCGCCGCGGTGGCGCTGGCGCAGGCTGGCGCCGATGTCGTCGGCATCGACCTTTGCGCGGTCGCCAGCCCGATCGACACCTTCCCGCCCGCGACGCGTGGCGATCTTGACCGCAGCGGCGAGCTGGTCGCGGAAACCGGCCGGCGCTGGATGGCGATGGAGGCGGATCAGCGCGACATCGCCGCCCTTCGCGCAACCGCCGCCCGGATCAGCGAGGCGTGGGGCGGCGTCGACATTCTGTTCGCGAACGCGGGCATACAGGCGTTCAAGCCGCTGCTGGAGATGGAGGACGCGGACTGGCACGACCAGATCGACAACAACCTGAACGGCACCGCCAACGCGCTGCGCGCGTTCGCGCCGCTGATGGTCGCGCGCGGCGGCGGCCGGATCATCGTCACCTCCTCGACCCAGGGCCAGCACGGGACGCTCAACGGCGCGAGCTATTCGGCGTCGAAATGGGGAATCCTCGGGCTCATGAAGTCGGCCGCGCTGGAGTTCGGCGTACACAAGATCACGGTCAACGCCGTGATCCCCGGGCTGATCGACACCGCGCTGACCCGTCACGAGGACCGCTACGCGCAGGCTATCGCGGTCGGCGGCAAGCAACCGTCCGGCGACGAGGCCCGGGACGAGACGACCGCGGCACGGGCGCTTGCGGCCAAGCTGCCCGCGCGGGTGGCGTGGCTCGAACCGGACGCGGTCGCGCCGGCGGTGGTGTTCCTCGCTTCGGACGCGGCGGCGATGATCAGCGGGACGAGTCTCGCCGTCACGGGCGGCGACAGCGCGAACGTGACCGCGTGAAGCAGAGGCGGCGAGGATCGACGCGCCTACGGCGACCACTGGTCGCGCTCGCGCTGGCGGTCGTTTCTCAGCTGGCGCACGCGCAGTCCGGCCCGGCCGGCGGAGAGCAGCACCGGGGAGAGAACGGCAACCCGGACGGCAAGCCGCTCGACGTGGCGGTGTATTACGCCAGCGACGTGAACGCCGATGTCGCTGGCGGAGAAACGCGCGGACTGGACTATCTCGGCCGGATCAGCGTCCTGCTGAACGCCGACCTCGACCGGATGATCGGCCTGCGCGGCACGACCGTGCACCTCAGCTTCTATGATATTCACGGCACCGGCCTGTCGGGACGGCATGTCGGCAATCTGCTGCTGGTCAGCGGGCTCGAGGCGGAGCCGGCGCTGCGGCTGAACCAGGTCTGGGTCGAGGTCGCGCCCGCGGCGGTGATCAAGCTGCGCATCGGCAAGTTCACCGTCGCGCAGGAGTTCATGTCCAGCACGACCGCGGGGCTGTTCGTCAACTCGACCTTCGGCTGGCCGGGCGGCTTCGCGACCGACCTGCCCAGCGGCGGTCCCTCCTATCCGCTGGCGGCACCCGGCGCGCGGCTGGCGGTGCAGCCCGACGACCGGACGACGTTGCGCGTGGCGGCGCTCGCGGGCGATCCGGCGGGGCCGGGCGGGGGTGATCCACAACGGCGCGAGCGACACGGGTTCAACACGTTCGGTTTTGCGGGCAGGCCGTTCGTCATCGCCGAGATCAGCCGGAACAGCGGGGGCAAGACGCCCGCTCTGACGACCACGCTGGGCGGGTGGATCCATCTCGACCGGTTCGCCGACCTCGGCGATCCGGCGAGCACGCCCGGGCCGATAGTCGGACGGCGAGGCCATGGCGACGACTGGAGCGGCTATGGGTTGGTCGATGCGCGCCTTTGGCGGTCCGCCGCCGATGCGAAACGGACCGCGAACGGCTTTGTCCGTGTCTCCTACAGCCCCGCCGACCGCAACGTCGTGGACCTGTACCTCGACGGCGGCATCAGTCTGGCCGCGCCGTTCACCGGCCGCGACGGCGACACCGTCGGTCTGGCGGTCGGCATCGCGCGTATCTCGCCTCGGCTGCGCTCCGCCGCGCGCGCGCTGCTCGGCAGCGGAGCCGGCGCGACCGTTCCCCCCGCGTTCGAGGCGGTCGCCGAGCTGAGCTACCAGGCGGCCATCGTCGGGCCGCTGAAGCTGCAGCCCAACATGCAATATGTCATCCACCCGGCGGAGAGCGCATTGTCGATCCAGACACCGGGCGGTCGCGTCCCGAACGCGCTCGTGCTCGGCGTGCGCACCTCGGTCTCGTTCTAATATGCGCATCGGCAGTAAGCAACGACCGCGTTCCTTTGCGCGCGGGTCAGACAACGCCTCATCATGGAAGAGCAGTTCGCCCGCCCCTTCACCGGCTGGCAGGTCGGGGCTTGGTACGCGCCGGACATCACCAGCGACAAGGTCAACGGCATCGGTTCGTGGTTCAAGGCGGAGTTGGTCGGTTATATATGCACCGTAACGCTATGGTTTTGCTGGGATGCTATCGTGCATCTTGCGGCGGCATGGGCCTTCGCCGAAGATTGGAGGCACTTGATCAGTTGGTCCCGGCTGGCGTCCACGATCCCGCTGGCGGTATAGTCCCGTCGTTGTAGGCGGCAGGAGTATTTCGTCAGCTGCCGAGTTGGGGCTCCGCTTCCGGAGCCCCAACGATTTTACAGCCGTGGTGAAGGCCTAGCGGCAGACACGCACCTTGCGATGATGATGCAGCACGACTCGGCAATGCTGGTAGTGGTGGCTGGCACCATAGCTCTGATGACCGCTGTCGCGGTGATCGTAGCGGCCCTGGTCGTGCTGGTAGGCACCGCCCTGGTCGCGACCCTCGTCTCGCCCACGCTGATCCTGGCGGCCGTTATCGTAACCACCTTGGTCGCGTTGGCCGTCCTGACCACCTTGGCCATCCCGTCCGCGCTGTTGGTCACCGCCCTGATCCCGGCCTCGCTGCTGATCCTGATTGGGTTGCCGATCCTGCGCGCTTTGGTCGCCCCTGCCATCGCTTTGCGCGCTTGCGCCTGTGGATATCGCGCAAACGGCAATCAGGCCCGCTGTTACGATCGCAATGCTGTTCATGAGTGTTCCTTTGTTCGTGGTTTCGACCGGTGTGACGATTACTCGTCGGATGGAAGCGCGTTCTTGAACGAACGATCCCGGGGGCCGGGCCTATGCCGAACACCTTGATCTTCGACCTCGGTCTTTCCGCACGCCGTGGGGTGACCCACCAGCGGCTCATCCCGGTGCCCTCGCGACGGTGCGCGACTGGGCTTGTTCGCCCCCGCGCCGCTGGCCGAGGCGCGTGAACACCAGCAGCAGCGTCGGCAGCATGGTCAGCACCAGCGGCGCGCCGACCGCCAGCCCGAAGATGATCGCGGTGGCGAGCGGTTTCTGCAAGCCCGACCCGCGCCCGATGCCGAGCGCGAGGGGCGCGAGCGTCAGGATCGCGATCAGCGCGCTCATCAGGATCGGCCGCAGCCGCGCCCGCCCGGCCTCGAGCAGGCTGTCGCTCGTCACCGCCTGCCCGACCGCGAGTTCGGCGAGGAAGAAGATCGCCAGTTCGGTGATCATCCCGACCACCATTGTCAGCCCCATCAGCGCGGAGATGTCGAGCTCGGTCCCGGTCACCCATAGCCCGGCGAACACCGCGGTCGCGGACAGCAGCACGGTGGCGATCACCGCCGCGGTGAACGCCCAGGTCTCGAACAACAGCGTCAGCAGCAGCGCGGAGAGCAGCAGCGCGGCGACGAACACGGTGGTCAGGTCGCGGAAGCTCTGCCGCTGCTGCGCGTACAGGCCGCCATATTCGACCCGGATCGAGGCGGGCAGGTGCAGCGCCGTCACCGCCGCCTTCACGTCGGCGACGCCCGTGCCCAGATCCTTGCCCTCCAGCCGCGCGGTCACCGGGATGAACGGGGCGAGGTCCTCGCGGGTGATCTGGCGTTGGCCGGCGGCGATGCTGACCTGCGCGATCGCGTGCAGCGGCACCGAGCGGCCGTCCGCCGCCCGTAGCGTCATCGCGCCGAGCGCGGCGGCGCGCGCGCGCAGGTCCTGCGGGAGCCGGACGCGTACCGCCACCACCTGCTCGCCGCGCAGTACCTGTGTGGCCACCGTACCGCCGAGCTGGGTCTCGACCTGCCGGGCGACCAGGTCGGGATCGAGCCCCGCGAGCGACGCGGCGGCGCGATCGACCTTCACGATGATCGCGTCGCCCGCAACGCGCAGCCCGCTCGCTACCTCGACCACGCCGTCGATCTTCTTGAGCGCGTCCACCACCTTGCCCGCGCCCGCTTCCAGCGCGGCGGGATCGTCGCCGAACAGCTTTACCTCGATCGGCTGCGGGACGGCGGTGAGATCGCCGATCAGGTCCTCCATCAGCTGCGCAGTCTCGATCTCGAGCCCGGGCACCTGCTGTTCGATCTTGCCGCGCACCTCGGCCATCACCTCCTCGATGTCGCGCCGCGAGCCGCCTTTCAGCCGCACGAACATGTCGCCCTCGTCTGCCTCGGTCAGCCCGCCGCCGAGCTGGTAGCCGGTGCGCCGCGAATAGCTCGCCACCTCGGGGGTCGCCTGGATGATCCGCTCGACCTGGCGCAGCAGCCGGTCGGTGTCGGTCAGCGCCGCGCCGGGCTTCGCCTTATAGTCGAGGATGAACCCGCCCTCGTCCATCACCGGCATGAACCCGGACTGGAGATGCGTGAATGCCAGCCCGCCGACGCCGAGCAGCACCGCCGCGCCGACACCCGCGACCAGGCCCGGCCGCGCGAACGCCCGTCGCGCGACACCGGCATAGCGGCTGCCGATCGCGCCGGTGAACGCTTCCGCCTTGTCCGCCGCCCGCGCGTCCGCGAGCGTCAGCCAGCGATCGGCGATCAGCGGCAGCACATAGCGCGCATAAAGCAGCGACACCACCAGCGCCGCCGTCATCGTCACCGCCAACGCCTTGAAGAACCCGCCGGTCACGCCGGTGATGAACGCCAGCGGCAGGAAAACCACGATCGTCGCGGTCGTCGAGCCGACCAGCGGCCGCGCCATCTCGCGCGCGGCGGCGAGCAGCGACGGGCGCGCCGCGTCGCCCTCGGCTTCCTGCAATCGGCGCATCAGATGCTCGAGCATCACCACCGCGTCGTCGACCACCAGCCCGACCGCCGCCGCCATGCCGCCCAGCGTCATCATGTTGAAGCTCATGCCCAACGCGAGCAGCGCCAGGCAGGTCGCCGCGAGCACCGCCGGGAGCAGCGCGGCGGTGATTACCATCAGCCGCCACGAGCGCAGGAACAGGAACAGCACCACCCCCGCCAGCACCGCGCCGAGCAGGATCGCATCGCGCACCGACGATGCCGCCCCGGACACCAGCTCCGACTGGTCGTAAAAAGACGAGACATGGACGTCGGCGGGAAGCGCCACCTCCTTCAGCCGTGCGTCGACTTGCCTGACCAGCGCGACGGCATCGGCGGTCGGGGTCTGGCGGATGTTGACCAGCACCGCGTCCGCGCCGTTCGAGGTCACGCGGGTAAAGGCGGGCGCGGGCGCGCGGCGGACGGTGGCGACCTGGCCAAGTGTCACCACGCCGCCAGCCACGGTCCCCGACTTGATCGGGACCGCGGCGATGTCCGCCTCGTTCGTCAGCCGGTTCTCGACCAGCGCGAGATAGAGCCGGTGACGATCCTCGACGCGCCCCACCGCCGCGACGCTGTTCGCGGCGGTCAGCGCGGCGGTGACGTCGGTGATCGTCAGACCCAGCGCCTGCAGCCGCGCCGGGTCGACCTCCACCTCCAGCTCCGGAGTCGCGCCGCCGAGCACGTCGACCCCCGCTACTCCCGGCACCGCCGACAGCACCGGTCGGAGCCGCAGCTGCGCGAGCTGCGCCAGCGCCACCCCGTCGCGCTTCGCCGAGGTGAGCGAGATGCCAAGCACCGGGAAGATGGTCGGGTCCGACCGGCGAACACTGAACCGGGTGCCGGTCGGGAGGTCCGGCAGGATCGTCGCCAGCGCGCCTTGCGTCGCTTGCGTCGCGGCGACCATGTCGTCTCCCCAGGCGAACGACAGCGCCACCTCCGCCGAGCCGCGGCTGGTGGTGGAGCGGAGCTGGGTGACGCCGGGCACCGCGCGCAGCGCGATCTCGGCCGGTCGGGTGATGTCGGCGGCCATCTGCTCCGCGTCGCGCTCGCCCGCGTCGATCGACACGACGACCCGGGGGTAATCGATGCGCGGGAACAGCGTCACGGGCAGCCGCACCGCCGCGACCAGCCCGGCGAGCGTCACCAGGAACACGCTCAGCCAGATCGAGCGGCGGTGTCGGACGAGCAGCTCGCTCATCGCGCCGCGCCCGCGAC
>CAXSEO010000055.1:0-8812 GCA_964235525.1 uncultured Sphingomonas sp.
TCGGCACGTCCGTGTGAATCCCCTTCCGACTCATGCCGGGCGGAAACCGCTCTAAGCGCGGCCAGCGGCTTTTGTTACAGGCAGTCGCCCCCGGCGTCCGGTGACGCGCCTATTGGCAAGCTAGGGTGCTCAGCCGGCACCGGAAGGTATGTCGTTATCCTATGACCCCGGGTCACCGGTTCGCGTCCGCGACAGGATTTAGGCCACGAGCGACGGGTCGGGTGTTCCTTCGGGGGTGAGGGCCACGTAGGCCAGGTCGACAATGACATCAGGGATACGGTTGCGCGTCCACAACCTGCGAAAGGCTGGCTGGAAGGCTGACGCCGCCATCCGGAACCTCGGACGCACCGACCCAGATCGGTCGGTCCCCCGAGGCCCTTGTTGGGCGCATTGCGGGGTGTGGTTGCGTAGGCGATAGGCGGGAGCCACCGGCTGCGACCAAAGGATTATGGATGAGAAAGCCATCGCTGGAAGAACGCAAGGAGCTCGGCGCTTTCCTGTCAAGTCGGCGCGGCCGTCTGCAGCCTGGCGAGCTTGGCCTGCCGACGGGACAGCGGCGAACACCCGGCCTGCGGCGCGAGGAAGTGGCATTGCTCGCCGGGGTCAGCGTGAGCTGGTACACGTGGCTCGAACAGGGGCGCGACATCGGCGTGTCCGCAGACGTGCTGGAGCGGTTGTCGAGCGTGCTCCGCCTTGACCGCGCGGAGTCGTTGCACCTGTTCGCCCTTTCCGCGCGCCGGCCGCCCGCCGCTCCCGCTGGCGACCAACCGAGCGACGGGCTGGTATACCTCGTCCAGGCCATCGACCCTGTTCCCGCCTATATTCGCAACGGTCGGCTCGACATCCTGGCATGGAATCCAGCGGTGGCGGACCTGTTCGTCGACTTCGGCGAGTTGCAGCCGCCCGAGCGCAACACGCTGCGGCTGCTGTTCCTCTATCCACCCTACCGCAGCCTGATGCGTGACTGGGAGCAGCTGGCCCGCGCCACGATCAGCGTCTTCCGCGCCGCCCGCGCGAGGGCAACGGACAAGATGCCATTCGACCAGCTTGTCGAGGAGATCAGCGCGGCGAGCGAAGAGTTCCGGGGCTGGTGGCGGGAGGACGACGTGCAGGGCTTTGACGAGGGCGTGAAGCGGCTGGTTCACCCCACACGTGGCCTGCTCAACCTGACCTATGTGGCGCTCACGCCGGAGATACGACCGGACCTGTCGTTTGTGACCTACATCCCTGGTCCGGGAACCTGTGACGGCGGGTCATAGGATGACAACACCCCTTATCGGTGGTTCCGTCGGCCTCGGCTCGATCGCCGATCAGGGCGAGGCCGTCGCGGCCGTCGGCCAAAAGCGCTCGCGCCGCCGACGTGGCCCGCGATAACCCGCCGCGAAGAACCTGATGCTTTGTCTCGCGGGAGCTGCGAAGCCCCATGGGTCAAAGCATGTTAAGCCGGTCCTCAAGATAAAGCCAAGCGAGCGCCTGGGTGACGATGTCCAGCGCCACGAAAGGGGCGGCGTCCGGCTTCGCGATCGTCGTGAAGACGTAACTCAGCGGAACGACCGAGGCGAGCCGCAGCGCGTTCAGGTTGAGGTTGTCGGGAAGCAGGTCGCGCCGGGTGACGCGCTCAAGGCAGACCGAACAGCGCAGGTTGTTATATGGTTCATGAAGCGTCTCGCTTGTCTCGGGCCCAGGCCTGCTGACTAGCTCGCTCGAAGGGGACTCATCGCGTTCCCGCTTGCGCAAAGACCTGCGTGGGGGAGGTCGTGCCGAGTACCGGTTCGGTGCCCGGGCATCCGAAGTCGATCCAGCCCGAGTTGAAGCCGTCCTCCATCTCGGCCCAGTTCGCAGCCTGACTGGGCGTGAGGCCCATGGCTTCAAACGCTATGTCCCAATGCTCGCGCGGGATCGGCCGCGCCATGATCTTGCGGCCCAGCGCTTCGCTCATCCCGGCCGCGACCTCGATCGGCGTGATGCGCGAGCCGACCTCGACGACGCGGCGGCCCTTCCACGGCGCGGCTGTCAGCAGGCGGGCGACCTCGACCCCCGCGTCCCGCGTCGCGGCCATCGGGAATGCGCGGTCCATCGGCTGGAGAAAGCTGTCGAAGACTCCGGTCTGGCCAGCCCGGCCGAGCGACGCCAAGAAGTTTTCCAGCAACCCGCCCGCGCGGACGACAGCGACGGGAAAGCTCGCGTCCTTCAAGGCCTCCTCCAATAAGTGGGTCTGAGTTATGTTGCCGAGCTCCGAGGCCTGTTCGGAGCCGACCGAAGATAGCACCACAAGACGCGGCGGGGATGATCGGCGCAACGCCTCCTTGAAGCTCGTGTTCAGCGCCACGACCTCGGGAAAGCCGGAGGACACCCCCATGGGCGTGGGCTGCATCAGGAACGCGCCCTCGACACCCCGCAAGGCCTCGGCGAGAGCCGATGCGTCAGTAAGGTCGCCTTCCCGGATATCGACGCCCTTCGCCTCCCAATCTTCGGCCTTAGCTCGGTCGCGAACCAGGGCGCGGACGTCGCGGCCGTCAGCCAAAAGCGCTCGGGCCGCGGCGCTGCCGACGTGACTGGCGATACCCGCTACGAAAAACATGATGATTCCTTTCGAATGACCCGGGTCAGGTCGCGTTTGGGATGACATGGTACCCTCTTGCCGCTGAGTCGGGTTGACCGCGCGGCGGTTCGCGACTCGTCTTCAGTTCACCTCCAGCAGCAACTTCGACACGTCCCGAAGACTGTCCCAGATCATGATGCCTTGTTCCCAAGGTGCCGCGTGCTTTCCGGTGCCCTGTGCCCCGCCACGACGTCCAATCCGGCCACCTTGATCAGGTTTGCCTTGAGGCTCTGCCTCTGAGACATGGGAACCAGCTGGTCCTCGATACTCTCGTCCAGTAATATAAGGCGCGGCGCTTCGCTTCGTCGTACCCGTTCGGAGATCGCTGCGGGATCGAAACGCGCCGGGCTCGCTGCCGACCACGCGTTCTCGTCCCGTCCGAAGGCGTTTGAGAGCAATCGGCTATAATCGCCGCTGAGGTGCTCGTGCGATGCGTCGAGCCCATGCACGAGCAGAGGTAGGTCGTACAGGCCGTTCAGGCCGATGATCGCGGCCGGGCAGGGAGCGTTGGGGACGCCGTTGAGCCCATACGACGCGGGTTCCTTGAGAATGGCCTAAGGGAGAGGCAAGCACCGCAGCTATGACCCGAAAGAATGTAGGATGTGTTGGTCAGCCCGAAGGACCGGAGCAGCGCGAGGCCATGGAGAACGTCGCTCAGATGTTGGGGGTGGATGGCTTCGCGCGCGGGATCCGAGTGATGATCGGCGACCGCGTCGTAGGGACTGACAGGATCGTCGGGATACTGGGATACCCGATAGTTGATCGAGGCAATTGCGATGATGGGACAGGTCTCGTCAACCGCGCAAAAGGCGTGCGCGACCGTGGTTCGATCGAACTGGACGTGAGTTGCGGGTCGCGCCAGGCACCCCCGTGAATGTGCACCTGATAGCGAGGCAGGACGGATGGAGCATCCGGTTTCGGTAGGGCCTCGGCCGGCGTGCCGACCAGCGCCGACGTCTCCGGGTTCCTGGGCAGGTAAAGGTTGAGATTCTGGAAGCGGTCGCCGCCCGAAACATACGGGATAGCCTTGGCGGCGACGATCGCGACAGGCTCGGGAAGATGAGGGCTCGACACTTCGGCGAACTGCCACCGCACGGGTTCGGGTTCTTGTGCTTGCATCGGATGGTGCCTCTTCCACACATGGTCAGAGAAATCGGCGTTCGGTAGCCGAGGGACAGCTGCTGCCCCCGCTAACCTCGAACCGCACGGGTGCCGCATCGGCGCGGACGAAATCGAAACGGGCGAGCTTACCGGGTCTTACGCCGCAGGGCCGTCCGGAAATAACGGAAAGCCGTTCCCGGGGAACGGCCCGGTGTCGAGCCACAGGTATTGGAAGGAGCGACTGGTGAACACCCAGTCGTCGCCGGAACGCCGGAGGCGGTCGAACCCCACGCTGTGGTTCCGGTAGTACGCCTCGCCGGGCCCGCTCGCGGCCTCGTGGACCAGGCACCGCGTGGTGGCCTCGTCCCCGTCGATCTCGATCACCCCCGGCACCGCGAACATGACGAAGAAGTTCCGTCCCATTCTCAGGCGTCTCAACATGGCGACGACCTGGTCGACTCCCGTTGCGCTCTGACTCTGAGGTCCCTTGCCTATCACGAACTCCCCGTCGTCGGCCCATACGGAGCGAAACATCTCGTAGTCGGCCCTCGTCGCGCTGTCGGCGAACCGAGCGATGGTGTTGCGAATGGACGCTTCGTCCATGAAGCGGTTCAGCAAGGTTTGTTGATCGGGCATCAGGGTTCCTTCACGTCCGAGAAATTGATTATACTAGCTAGCAGCAAGGCGAACGCCGTCGCGTCGGCGACGGTGATATTTGGACAGGCAATCGCCGACGTTCACGAGGATCGCGCCGCCGCACGGACGGCTGACAAGACGTGCATACCATTGAGTCGCGATTACCGAGGTAGCTTTTCCGGGCGAAGATTACCTTGCTTTGTGGCGGGTCATAACAATCCCTGCGCCAATCGATGTTAGTATTCTCAATTACTTTTGAACGATGCTGTCGCGCCTCGCATGGCCCATGTACGGAGGCGGACGGGGATGTGCGGGATGACGGCTCCTTGTTCGATGTGTTCCGGTTCACGAACGGGCTGATTGTCTGGCCTGCTCAACCTGACCTATGTGGCGCTCACGCCGGATATACGATCGGACCTGTCGTTTGTGACCTACATCCCTGGTCCGGGAACCTGTGACGGCGAATCATAGGATGACAACACGCCTTATCGGTCGTTGCGTACCGTCCCACACAGCCTCCTAGTAGCGCCCCTGTGAACGCCTTGAAGATAGAGACCATGATGACGAACCAGGATCCCGATCCCACGACGAACGCGATCTCGCGCAACCCGGCGACGGGTGCGCTGATCGAGACCTATCCGTTCCAGACCGCCGACGAGATCGAGCGCATGCTCGTGGCGAATGACGCGGCCGTCGAGCAATGGCGCGCGATGCCGGTCGCGGATCGGGCGGCGCGCTATCAGCGGCTTGCCGCCACGCTCCGCGACCAGTCGGAGGCGCTGGCGCTGCTCGCCACAGCGGAAATGGGCAAGACGATTGGCGAATCGCGCGCCGAGATCGAGAAATGCGCCGCCACGGTCGCCTGGATGGGCGAGCATGGCCCGGCGGTTCTCGCCGACGAACCCGTCGATACCGACACCCAGGACCGCGCCTATGTCTCGTTCCTGCCGATCGGGACAGTGCTGGCGGTGATGCCGTGGAACTTCGCCTTCTGGCAGGTGATCCGCGCGGCCGCGCCGATCATGCTGTCCGGCAACGGCTTCGTCCTCAAGCATTCGCCCAACGTCATGGGGTGCGCCTACGCGCTGCGCGACGCTTATGAAGCGAGCGGTTTCCCCGAACACCTGTTCGCGATCCTCAACGCCGGCAACGACGCGGTCACGACCGTGATCGAGGATCCGCGCATCGCCGCCGTCACGGTGACGGGCAGCATGCGCGCGGGCTCCGCGGTCGCGGCGACCGCGGGCAAGGCACTGAAGAAAAGCCTGCTCGAGCTCGGCGGCGCGGACGCGTACATCGTGCTGGCCGATGCCGACATCGACCAGGCGGTCGCGGTCGGCGTCGAGGCGCGGTTCCAGAACGCGGGGCAGGTCTGCCTCGCCGCCAAGCGCTTCATCCTGGAGCGGCCTGTCGCGGAGGAGTTCACGCGCAAGTACGTCGCGGCTATCGGCAAGGTAAAGGCGGGCGATCCGCTCGACCCGGCCACCACGATCGGCCCGATCGCGCGCGAGGACCTGCGCGACGGCATCCAAGACCAGGTCGAGCGGTCGATCGCGGCGGGCGCGACGCTGCTCGTCGGCGGCGACAAGGTTGACGGTCCCGGCTTCTTCTACCAGCCGACCGTGCTTGGGAATGTGCGCCCTGGCATGGCGGCGTTCGACGAGGAGGTGTTCGGGCCGGTGGCGGCGCTGGTCGTGGCCGAAGACGCCGACGACGCGATCAGGCTGGCCAATGCGAGCGACTACGGGCTCAGCAGCAATATCTGGACGAAGGACCTTGAGCGGGCACGCGCGCTGGCGCGGCGGATCGAGGCCGGCGGCGTGTTCGTCAACGGCTTCACCGCCTCCAATCCGCGCATCCCGGTCGGCGGCGTCAAGAAGAGCGGCTACGGCCGCGAACTGTCGCACTTCGGCCTGCGCGAGTTCACCAATGCCCAGACGGTCTGGGAAAAGCCGGTCGCCTGACCAGCTCGCGCCTTCCGTCCGCACCGACCCGCGATCGGGCGGCGGGACGACTGCTCCCTCCATGAAAGAACCACCATGCCAGATAATCTCAGGCTAGGCTTTGTCGGTTCGGTGCGATGCCCCGCCGAATGGCGGCGCGGTTGCGCGACGCCGCCCATCCGGTGATCGCGTTCGACGTCGCTCATGACGGCGGCGAGGTCGACGGCTTCGCGATGGCCGACAGCGCCGCATCGCTGGCGGGGAAGGTCGACGCGATCCTTGTCGCGGTCCCTGACGACGCGGCGCTCCGCCAGTCCATGATCGCGCCGGGAGGCGCGTTGGAAGGCGCTCGCGAGGGACAGGTGATCATCAACTTCAGCACCGTCTCGCCAGGCGCGTCGAAGGCGCTCGCCGAGGCCGCCGCAGCGAAGGGCATCGGCTATGTGGAAGCGCCGATGTCCGGCAGCACGCACGAGGCGGAGTCGGGCGAACTGGTATTCCTCGCGGGTGGCTCCGGAGACGACGTGGCGGCGGCGATGCCGATCCTGAAGGTGATCGGCCGCAGGACCGTTCATGTCGGCGCCGTCGGCGACGGCGCGGTGTTCAAGCTCATCATCAATGGCGTGATGGCGCTGGGCACCGCGGCGCTTGCGGAGGGCCTCGCCTACGCCGCCCGCGCCGAACTCGATCGCGACGTGCTCATCGACGTCCTGTCCGACCTGGTCCTCGTATCGGAGCATCACAAGCACAAGCTGGTGATGGCCAAGGTGCAGGACTACCCGGCGGAGTTCCCGACCAAGCTGATGTCCAAGGACATGGGCCTGCTGCTCGACGACGCGCGCGAACGAGGGGCGTCGATGCCGAGCATGGCCGCCGCATCGCAGATGTATGCCCACGCGGGCCGGGTCCGCCCGGACGACGACTATGCCTCCGTGATCAGCGTGGTCGAAGCGTCGGCCCGATGATCGGCGAAGAGCTGGCAGACCGGCGCATACATGTCAGTCCGTTTTGGCTGTTCACCAGCTCCGACATGGTAGTAGTTCTTTCAACATACCGGGGTGGAGGACGCCAGAAAAGCTATGTCGGACGGTCCAACAGTTGGTTCAGGAACTCGGCCTCGGCCTCGACTGCTGCTCCTGCGGCCTGTAGCTTGCCGATCGAACCCTGGAAGGTGTGCGGCATCCCGGCCCAGATACCCAGCGTGACCTCGACACCCGCCGCCGTCGCGCGCTCGGCATATCGGACGGCATCGTCCAGCAGGATCTCGTCGTCTCCCACATCGATGCGGATCGGCGGCAGCCCCGACACGGTTCCATAGAGCGGCGACGCCCGCGGATCGCGCGGGTCCGCGCCGTCCAGATAGGCCGCGATGAAGCTCGCGGCGACGTCCCGCATGAAGATCGGATCGGCCTCCGCCCGCGTCCGCATGCTCGCGCCGGTCAGCGCGAGGTCCGTCGTCGGGGACATCGCCACGCCGCCAATAGGCGTCACCAGACCCGCGCCGTGTTCAACCGCCGCGGCAAGAACGATCAGCGAGAGCGCCCCGCCTGCGGAGTCCCCGACCACCGCGAGCTTCGGGATACCCCGACCCGCCAAGTCGCGGTACACGGCTGAGGCATCGTCCACCGCCGCAGGGAACGGCGCTTCCGGCGCGCGGCGATAGTCGGGGATGAAGGTCCGCGTCCGCGTCAGCGCGGCGAAATGGCTCGCCTGATTGCGGAAGGCCTCGGCGGAGCCCAGCATGTACCAGCCGCCATGATAGTAGATCAGCGTCGCATCGGAACGCGCCTCTGGTGGGTGACACCACCAGCCCGGCACGCCTCCGACCATGCCGGGCTCGGTCGTGACGTCCGGGACGGCTTGAACGGCGTTCTTCTGCGCCTCGAACATCGGGCGCGCCGCGACGCCCAGGTATTTGCCCTTCTGCGCCGACATGGCTTGCCGAATGCCGGCGACCACGGGGGCGTCCCGGGGGTCGAGAGGGTAGTGCGTGGTGATCATGTCGGTCTCCTCCGGGCCAGCCGAACGCGGCCGGGATTGTTGCATGGCCATCAGTCCGCCAGGACGACGATCTTGCTGTTCGCCTCGCTGGCTTCCATGCAGCGGTGCGCTGCCACGATCTCGTGCATCGCGAACACGCGGCCGATCTCGAGCGGCAGGTTCCCGGCGGCGATTTCTTCGGCCAAGTCCTTGGGCGGCGTCCCCATCAAGTCGGCCGGGCCGCCGCCGTACGTCGAAGCCGCGCGACCTTTGTGGCGTGACAGCGTTTAGGCCGCCAGCAACTTGTCCACGGTGATCGGCAGCGAGCGCACCCGCTTGCCGGTGGCGTGATAGATCGCGTTCGCGACCGCGGCCGCGACGCTGACGATCCCGATCTCGCCCAGACCCTTGACGCCGAGCGGCGTCACTTCGGGATCGGGCTCGTCGACGAAGATCACCTCGATATCCTCGATGTCGGCGTGCGCGGGCACGTGATATTCGCCGAAGCTGTGGTTGATCCACTTGCCCAGCGTCCTGTCGGGCGCGGTCT
>CAXSEO010000056.1:0-8809 GCA_964235525.1 uncultured Sphingomonas sp.
TCGGTGGTCGCCGCGCTCGCTACCCAAGCGGGCGCGGAGGTGATCGGCGTCACGCTCCAGCTCTACGACCATGGCGAGGCGGTCGGGCGCGCGGGCGCATGCTGCGCCGGGCGCGACATCCGCGATGCGCGCGCGGTGTGCGACCGGCTCGGCATCCCGCACTACGTCTTCGACCACGAGACGAGCTTCCGCCGGCAGGTCGTGGACCGGTTCGCGGACGAGTATCTGGCCGGGCGCACGCCGATCCCCTGTGTCCAGTGCAACACCGGGCCCAAGTTCACCGACCTGCTCGGCCTCGCCCGCGAGCTCGGCGCGGACGCGCTCGCGACCGGCCACTACGTCCGCCGCGTCGAAGGCGCGCGCGGCGCGGAGCTCCACCGCGCGGTCGATCCCGCACGCGACCAGAGCTATTTCCTCTATGCGACGACGCAGCCGCAGCTCGACTATCTCCGCTTTCCGCTGGGGAGCCTGCCCAAGCTGCGGGTGCGCGAGCTGGCCGCCGAGCTCGGCCTGGCGGTCGCGGGCAAGCCCGACAGCCAGGACATCTGCTTCGTCCCCGACGGCGACTATGCGGGGCTGGTCCGCAAGCTCCGGCCGGAGGCGGACAGCGCGGGGGAGATCGTCGACCTATCGGGGCGCGTGCTGGGCGAGCATCCGGGGCTGATCCACTTCACCGTCGGCCAGCGGCGCGGGCTGCGGCTCGGCGGCGCGGCGGAGCCGCTCTACGTCGTGCGACTCGACGCGCGCGAGCGGCGGGTGGTGGTCGGCCCGCGCGCCGCGCTGGCGGTGGCAGCGGCACGGCTGGAGTCGATGAACTGGATCGGCGGGGCGCCTGACGTGGCGTTGACCGCGAAGGTCCGCTCGATGGCGAGGCCCGCGCCCGCGCGGCTGCACGGCGACCAACTGCTGTTCGACGCGCCCGAGTACGGCGTTGCGCCCGGACAGGCGGCGGTGCTCTACGCGGGCGAACGGGTGCTCGGCGGCGGCGTGATCGCCGAGACGCAAGCCGCCGCGCTCGCGGCCTAGCGGACGACCAGCGGTCTAGCCTAAACCCCGAGCATACGCGCATATGGCGCGAACGTCACGGAGTGACTCGATGGCGGACATCGCCGCGATGGGTATGCAGCAGAAGCTCGACCTGGTGCTTCGGCGCGCCGGACCGCTTTTGCCGGGCGACGTAGGTCATCGTCTGCTCGCGCTGGTCTCGCCGAAAGCGCTCGCGATCATGGCAGGGGTGATCGCCGTTTGGGCGGCGTCGCACTTCGCCGGTGTTGGCGAGATCGCCGATGTCGCGATGCTCATCGGCGGATGGCTCACCATCGGCGCCTCTGCCCTTTGAGGATGCCGAAAGCTGCTGGCTTTCGGGCTGACTACCCACTCCGCACGAACCGAGGCCGACCTTGACCAGGCCGCTCGCGACCTCGCCGATGGCGTATCCATTCTCGGCGTCGATTTGACGCTCGGCCTACTGTTCCAAGCTCGTCCGCGCGGCACCTTTCGGACCTATTCGAAGGCCGGAATTGACCAGCCTCCATTTGCGACTTTCATGCGTACGATGCCGCGCACGGGACCCCTGCGGCGACTTGATTACACGTTGGTGTTCACGAAGAGGAAGTGGGCCGGAGAGGGCGGAACCCGGCCCAACAACCTCGCGACCATAGGTCGCGACTGGGTGCCGGGCTCGAAGACGCGGGCGGAAGCCATGCGACAGATTGAAAAGGCTATCCACCATGAGCGCGGGCACCAATGGCTGAACAGGAACTTGTCAGCGCTGGGAAGGCCGGCGCTCTGGCTCAAGCTGGGCGCTTACAAGCGATCGTATCTTCTACGCTACGCTGAGGAGTTCATCGCGGAGTTCAACGCGCAGCGCCGGATGGGCCGGATCGGCGACGAGCCTCATGCATACAGATTCCCGGTCAACCCCAAGTACGAAATCACCTTTGCCAAGATGGGCGAGGAGGTCATGGGTATCCTGCTCGGACCCGTCACTGTCGGCGGCGCGGCGTATCAAGTCTATTATGGTCCGAGCCATGCCGATCACTGAGACCCAGGCGATCGAACTAGCGCGCCGCTTCGCGGAGGCGAGGCAGCAGCAAGCTTGGCGCACCGTCGAAGTCTCGGGACGCGGCATCGTCGCCGGCCACGACTGCTGGCGCGTGATGGCCAGAGGCAGCCTTGCGCCGGGCGAACCCGACTGGTGGTGGAGTGAGACGGACGAGTGGATCACCTACCTCGTGGACGTCGAAGCGGGCGTCTGCGTCGGCGTCGAGGTGCTCGCCGGACGACATCTGTTCGTGCCTGCACGAGGGCGTTGACACCCGACTAAGGCCTTGGCGCCAGAGGTAAATCAGCCCCGACAGCGGGCGCGGGCGCGGCGTGGTGATCGTGCGGCTGGGCCATACGCCCGAGGACCGGATGCGCCCGCTGATGAACACCCTCGGCGACCTGCTCGCCACGTTCGACCGCGCAGGGAGGTAATCAGGTGAGAGCGGTTCCCCGGTGAAGGCCGAGGTCCAGTCACGATGACCGGTGCGCGAAGAACTTCCTCATCGACGTGCCGTCACTGGACCCCGGCCTTCGCCGGGGAACTGCGTCATCGAATGAGTAAGCCGCTAGGAATCACGCAGCAGAAAGCTGCCCTCGATCACGGTCACGCACTTGCCGCCGAGCACCACGCGGTCACCCTCGACGCGGCAATCGAGATAGCCGCCGCGCGCGCTCGCCTGATAGGCGGTGACGCGGTCGCGCCCGAACCGCTCCGCCCAGTACGGCACCAGCACCGCATGCGCGGAGCCGGTCACCGGGTCCTCGTCGATGCCCGCGCCGGGCGCAAAGGCGCGGCTGACCACGTCGGTCTCCGTCCCCCGCGCGGACACGATCGTCAGCACATCGCCCTCCGCCGCCAGCCGCCGGAAGTCGGGCAGGCAGCGGCGCACCTCCGCCTCGCTGCCCAGCACCACCAGCCCATAACGATGCTCGTGCCACAACGTCTCGATCACTCCCGACACGCCAAGCGCGTCGACGATTGCGGGCAGCGGCTGGGAGGAGGGCTTCCAGTTCGGCAGCGCGAGCTCATAGCCAGCGTCCGCGCGCGCGACGGTCAGGACGCCCGCCCTGCGCGTCCGGAACGTCACCTGTTCGCGGCCTACGTCGGCGGACAGGATCACATGCCCGCTCGCCAGCGTCGCGTGGCCGCACAGCACCACCTCGGTCGTGGGCGTGAACCAGCGCAGCTCGTAGTCCGCCGCCCCGCTCGCGTCGGGGAGCAGAAAGGCGGTCTCGGCGAGGTTGTTCTCCGCCGCGATTGCTTGGAGCGTTTCGTCGGGCAGCCATGCGTCGAGCGGCATCACCGCCGCCGGATTGCCCGCGAAAGGGCGATCGGCGAACGCGTCGACTTGCGTGAACGGCAGCATCATGCCTTTGCCGGTCATAGCCGCTTGCCGAACCAGTTCGGGGTCACGTCGGTCTCCACCAGCGGGTTGTCGGTATCCACATGCCCCTCCGGGTCAAGGTGGATCAGCACCTCCACTTTCGGGAACGCGCGGTTCAGCGCCGACTCGACGCTTTCCACCACCTCGTGCGCGTCGGCGACGCTCATGTCGCGCGCGACCTCCATGTGGAACTGCGCGAACTGAAGGCTGCCCGAGCGGCGGGTGCGGAAATCGTGGATGCCGCGCAGGCCGGGCTGGCGCGCCGCCACGTCGAGAAAATGCGCGCGCTGCGCTTCGGGCCATTCGCGGTCCATCAGCATGTCGATCGCCTGACTCGACGCGGAGAACGCCCCAAACGCCAGCCACAGCGCGATGCCGATGCCGAACACCGGATCGGCCCCACGCAGCCCCAGATACTGGTCGAGCACCAGCGCCGCGATCACCGCGACATTGACCAGCAGGTCCGACTGGTAGTGGACATTGTCCGCCATGATCGCGACCGACCCGGTGCGGCGGATAATCCGGCGCTGATAGGCGAGCAGCGCCAGCGTCGCCGCGATCGCCACCAGCGACACGCCGATGCCGAGCGGCGCGTCGTCGTTGACCCCGCTCGCTCCCAGCCGCGTCACCGCCCGCCACAGGATCGCAGCGGCGGACAAGCTGATCAGCGCGACCTGGAACAGCGCCGCCAGCGCCTCCGCCTTGCCGTGCCCGAAGCGGTGGTCCTGGTCGGCAGGGGTCCCGGCGAGCTTCACCCCGTACAACGTGACGAGGCTGGCGAGCAGGTCGAGCGCGGTGTCGGCGAGCGAGCCGAGCATCGCGATGGAGCCGGTCGCCCAGGCGGCGAACGCCTTGAGCAGCAACAGCGCCGCTGCCATGCCGACGCTGGCCAGCGCGGCGCGGACCGCGTGCGGGATGACGCGGCGGCGTTCCTCCAGCGTCATGGGTAGAGCAGCCCTTCGCTCCATCCGCCTTCGCTCAAGCGCTTGAACAGCCGCCGCTCGTGGAGACGCGCCTCGCGGTCGCGCCAGAACTCGATGCGCTCGGGCGCGACGCGATAACCGCCCCAGAAGGGCGGGCGCGGCACGTCCTGACCCTCGAACCGCGCGCGCGCATCCGCGACCCGCGCCTCGAACGTCTCGCGCGCGTCGAGCGGGCGCGACTGGTCGGACGCCCACGCGCCAAGCTGCGAGTCGCGGCCCCGGCTGGCGAAATAGGCGTCGCTCTCGGCGTCGCTGGCGAGCGTCACCGCGCCCTCGACGCGCACCTGCCGCCGCAGCGACTTCCAGTGAAACATCAGCGCGGCGTAAGGATTGGCGTCGAGGTCCGCCGCCTTGCGCCCCTCGCGATTGGTGTAGAACACGAAGCCGCTTGGCGAGTGCCCCTTGAGCAGCACCATCCGCAGCGACGGTCGCCCGCGCGCGTCGGCGGTGGCGAGCGCCATCGCGTTCGGGTCGTTGGGCTCGCTCGCCTTGGCCTCGGTGTACCAGGCGTCGAACAGGGCCAGCGGATCGTCCATCGGCCAGGGCTTACCGGGAATCCTCGCGCGGGACAAACCGCCACGGGCGAACGGAACGAGTCCGGGGCCTGTGGATTGAATCGCCTTCGCAACGAGGATCATGCGATGGCGGCGCGCGCATATTGGCAGGGGCAGATCAGGCTGGCGCTGGTGTCGATCCCGGTCGAGATCTACACCGCGACCAAATCGGGTGCGGCGATCAGCTTCAAGCAGATCCATGAGCCGACCGGCAAGCCCATTCATTACGAGAAAGTGGTGACCGGCGTCGGCGCGGTCGATCCCGGCGAAATCGTCAAGGGCTATGAGTATGAGAAGGGCGAGTTCGTCCTGCTCGAGCAAGACGAGATCGACGCGGTCAAGCTCGAATCCAAGAAGACGCTGGAGCTGACCCAGTTCGTCGACGCGAGCGAGATCGACGTGCTCTATTACGAAAAGCCGTATTTCGTCGTCCCCGCCGACGATCTGGCGGAAGAAGCGTTCATCGTGCTGCGCGAGGCGCTGCGAAAGGCGAAGAAGGTCGGGCTCGGCCAGCTCGCGCTGCGTGGGCGCGAGTATGTGGTGAGCCTCAAGCCGTGCGGGCGGGGGATGGTGCTGGAGACGCTTCGCTACGCGGACGAGGTCCACAAGGCGCAAGGGTATTTCCGCGACATCCCCGACGAGAAGCCTGACGCCGAGCTGCTCGACCTCGCCACCGCGCTGATCGACAAGAAAACCGCGCCGTTTGCGCCGGGCGAGTTCCACGACCGCTATGTCGACGCGCTCCGGCGCCTGGTGGAGGAGAAGCGCGCGGCCAAGGGCGGCAAGGTGATCGAGGAGGTCGACGACAAGCCCGCGTCGCGCGGCTCGAACGTCGTCGACCTGATGGCCGCGCTCAAGAAATCAATGGAGCGAGGCGGCGCGGCCGCTCCCACCGACGATGCGCCCGCGAAGCCCGCGCGCAAGGCAAGGACGCCCGAGCCTGCCAACGAGGACATGCCCGCTCCGGCGAAGAAGCTCGCGCGCAAGCCGCCCGCCAAGGCCAAGGCGGAGGAGCCCGCCCCCGCCGCCCCCGCGCGCAAACCGGCGGCGCGCAAGCGCGCCTAGGCCCGCGGCGTGGCAACCGATCCCCTCGCCCGCTACAACGAAAAGCGCGACTTCACCCGTACTGCCGAACCCGCCGGTACGCTCGCACCCGGCCACGGCAACCGCTTCATCGTCCAGAAGCACGATGCCACCCGCCTCCATTGGGACTTCCGGCTGGAGGTCGACGGCGTGCTCAAGAGCTGGGCCGTCACGCGCGGGCCAAGCCTCGATCCCGACGAGAAGCGACTGGCGGTGCGGACGGAGGACCACCCGCTCTCCTATGCCGACTTCGAGGGCACCATCCCCAAGGGCCAATATGGCGGCGGCACGGTGATGCTGTGGGACGCTGGCACCTGGTCGCCGATCAAGGGCAAGTCGGCGAAGGATCTGGAGCATGGCCACCTCCACTTCGTGCTCGACGGCGAGCGGATGCGGGGCGAGTGGATGCTGATCCGGCTCAAGCCGCGGGGCAAGGAACGCGCCGAGAACTGGCTGCTCCGCAAGGTGACCGACACGGAGGCGGGCGGCACCGACACGCTGGTCGAGACCGCGCTGACCAGCGTCAAGACCGGCCGCACGATGGAGGAGATCGCCGCGGGCAAGGTGGCGCGGGCGATGGAGGCCGCAAGCGCACCCGCGCCGAAGCGGACGAGCGCGCGCAAGGCGACTGGAGCGGCACCGCCCTTCCTCGAACCGCAACTCTGCACCTTAGTCGATGCGGTACCCGCCGGTTCCGGCTGGCTGCACGAGGTCAAGTACGACGGCTACCGCGCGCTGGTCGCGGTCGCGGGCGGCAAGGCGAAAGTCTACACCCGCTCCGGCCTCGACTGGACCGACAAGTTTCCCGGCATCGCGGAGGCGTGCGCCGCGCTCCCCGTCGACACCGCGCTGATCGACGGCGAGATCGTCGCGTTCAAGGATGGCAAGCCCGACTTCTCGACGCTCAAGGACGCGATCGGGGCGGGCGGCGCGATGACGTTCTTCGCGTTCGACCTGCTCCATCATGACGGCGAGGACCTGACCTCGCTCCCGAACCTCGCGCGCAAGGAGCGGCTGCGCCCCCTGATCACCGGCACCGACCCGCGCCTGCTCTACGCCGAGCACATCGCGGGCGCGGGCGAGCAGCTGTTCGCGACCATGTGCCGCGAGGGCTATGAGGGCGTCGTCTCAAAGCGCGCGGACGCGTCCTACCGGTCGGGTCGCACCAAGACGTGGCTCAAGATCAAGTGCACGCACCGGCAGGAGTTCGTGATCGTCGGCTGGACCGCGTCGGACAAGTCGCGCGGGTTCCGGTCGCTGCTGCTCGGCGCGCACCAGGATGGCGAGCTGGTCTATGCGGGCAAGGTCGGCACCGGGTTCGATGCCGACCGGATGACGTCCTTGCGCGAGCGGCTGGACGCGCTCGCGCGCGACGAGGCGACCGTGAAGGCACCCCGGGCGATGGTGCGCGGCGCGCGCTGGGTCCGGCCCGAGCTGGTCGCGGAGGTCGCCTATGCCGAGGTGACGCCCGACGGCGTGCTCCGCCATTCGAGCTTCCTCGGCCTGCGCGAGGACAAGCGCGCGAGCGAGGTGGTGATCGAGCAGGAGCAGCCCGTCGCCGCCGCGACCGCCGCCCCGGCGATCACGATCAAGGTCAGCAACCGCGACCGGGTGATCTTCCCTGATTCGACCGTCACCAAGGGCGAGCTGGCGGACTATTACGCGGCTGTCGCGCCAGTCATGCTCCCCTGGGCGGGTGATCGGCCCGTCAGCCTGGTCCGCTGCCCGCAGGGGCGCGGCAAAAGCTGTTTCTTCCAGAAGCACGACGCGGGGTCGTTCGGCGAGCAGGTGCATCAGGTGCCGATCCCTGAAAAGGACGGCTCGACCGAGAACTACCTCTACGTCGATAGCGCCGACGGGCTGGTCGCGTGCGTGCAGATGGGGACGATCGAGTTCCACGGCTGGGGCAGCCGCATCGACCCGCTGGAGAAGCCCGACCGGATGGTGTTCGACCTCGACCCCGACGAGGGCCTTGGCTTCGTTGAAACCAAGCGCGCGGCGGAGTTCCTGCGTGACCAGCTCGCCGAACTTGGCCTCGCCAGCTTTCCGCTGCTGTCGGGAGGCAAGGGAGTGCATGTCGTCGTGCCGCTCACCCCGCGCGCGGAGTGGCCCGCCGTGCGCGACTTCGCCGAACGCTTCGCGCGCGCGCTGGCGCAGGCGGAGCCGGAGCGGTTCGTGGCGGTGATGACCAAGGCGAAGCGGGTCGGGCGCATCTTCATCGACTATCTGCGCAACCAGCGCGGCGCGACCGCGATCATGCCCTATGCCGCGCGGGCCCGCGCCGGAGCACCGGTTGCCGCGCCGGTGTCGTGGACCGAGCTGCGCGAGCTCGACACCGCCGCGCGCTGGACCGTGCGCGACGGCGCGGAGCTCGTCGCGCGGGCGGCGGGGCGGGGGTTGCAGGGGTGGTGCGTGGCGGATCAGATATTGCCGGATTTGTAACGCCTCCCTCTCTCCTTTGGGGGAGAGGGTCGGGGAGAAGCGGAGCATATGGGACGCACCGCCGCGTGGCGGTTTCTCGATCTCGGGCGACGGGTCGAGCGCGCGCTAGCGTGCGTCCGCGCGGTGCGCGCGTCCGGGCTGGCGGGTGCGTCGTCCGACGACCTGTCGACGCTGC
This sequence comes from uncultured Sphingomonas sp., assembly GCA_964235525.1. Taxonomy (GTDB): domain Bacteria; phylum Pseudomonadota; class Alphaproteobacteria; order Sphingomonadales; family Sphingomonadaceae; genus Sphingomonas. Next base: position 8,669 of record CAXSEO010000056.1, read on the forward strand.
TCGATCTCGCCGACTCGCAGATCAGCTATCGCCAGCGTTACCTGACCGGCATCGCCCGCGTGCCGGTGGTGGATCTGGTGACGCTCGATCCCGACAACCCCCGCTCACTCGCCTGTCAGACCGAGCGCATCTGCACGCACC
>CAXSEO010000057.1:0-8758 GCA_964235525.1 uncultured Sphingomonas sp.
GGGCGTATCGACGCTCAAGAGCGCGATCACCGGCTTCGCCTCCGCCTTGCAGTCGCTATCGACTGGCGGCACGCTGACGACGCAGCCGCAAACATCGGACGTGGGCGTGCTCACCGCCACCGCGCTGCCGGGCGCAGCGCTGAGCGGCCTGTCACGGTCGATCACCGTCACCAGCCTCGCCACCGCCGAGGCCGCGCGCACCGCCAACGGACACGCCTTTGACAGCCGCTCGGCGGCGACCTTCACCGGCACGCTGACGCTGTCGGTGGGCGCGCAAGCCGGCGACGGCAGCGTCACCGACGCGAATGCCGCCACACTGAGCTTCGCCCAGCCCGCCAGCCTCGACGATGTCGCCAAGGCGATCAACGCGGCGGGCAAGGGCGTCTCCGCCACCGTCGTCACCGACGCAAACGGCGCGGCCTATCTGTCGCTCAAGGGGCAGGAAGGCGCGGCGCACGCGTTCACGCTCAGCACTAACGGCGACCCCAGCCTCGCCGACCTCGCGGTCGGCCCGGGCGCGACCGGCACGGCGATCACCGCGTCGGCGGCCGACGCGGCGCTGAGCGTCGACGGCATCGCGGTGACGCGCCCGTCGAACACCATCACCGCCCTGGTCGACGGCGTGAAGCTGCAGCTCACCGGCACCTCGACCGCCGCCGTCCAGCTCACCAGCACCACGCCGACCGCCGCGCTGTCCCAGGCGGTGAGCAACTTCGTCGATACCTACAACCAGATCCTGTCGACCGTGACCGCGCAGACCGATCCCAAGACGGGCGTGCTCAAGGCCGACCCGGCAGCGCAGGCGCTGCTCCGTTCGCTCGGGCAGCTCACCTCGCGGACGCTGCTGACCGGCAACGCGGTCGAAACCAACGGCCCGACCACCTTGTCCGAACTCGGCGTCGCGACCCAGCGTGACGGGACGCTGTCGCTCGACAGCACGACGCTGACGCGCGAACTGGCGACCTTTCCCAAGTCCGTGGAGGCGATGTTCGCGCTGACCCCGGGGTCAAGCGACGGGCTGATGGCGGCGGCGAACAGCATTTCGCTTGGCGCGACCAGCATGACCACCGGCCTGGGTGCGTCCGCTTCACGCTACACCAAGGCGCAAACCGACGTCTCAGTGGAACAGGACAAGCTGTCGACGCAGTCGGACGCGGAGACGACGCGGCTGACCCAGCAATTTGCGGACATGAACAGCAAGGTGGCCGCTTACAAGTCGACGCAAGCGTTCCTCACCAACCAGGTCGCGGCCTGGAACAAGCCCAACTGATGTACGCCACCGCGCTCGCGCGTGATCCCGCCGCAACCTATCGCCAGATCGACGTCGCGGGTCGCACCGCTCACGCAGACGGCCCGGCGCTGGTGCAGCTGCTCTATGAGGAACTGCTGGCGGCGCTGCGCGCCGCGGCGTGGGCGGCGGAGCACGCGCGTTTCGCGGCCCGGTCGGAGCGGATCACCCGCGCCACCGCCATCCTGTTCGCGCTGGAGGCGGGACTCGATTTCGACGCAGGCGGCGCGGTGTCGCGGACGCTGGCGACGCTATATGCGGGCGCGCGGCGGCGGGTGCTCGACGCAAGCCTGGGGCAGGACCCCGCGCCGTTTCGCGAGGTCGCGGACACGCTGGAAGAGGTCGCGGGCGCATGGCGGCAGGCGCGGGCGGCCTGAGCACGCGCGGCGCTAACCGCTCGCCATCTCCAGCCACACGGTCAGGCCCGGCGGTGGTTGCTCGGGCGGAGCGGCGCGAACGATCCGCGCGGCGTCGGCGCGGGCGCGGTCGACAATCGCGGGGGGGACGGCGGCGGTGTGGAAGACCCGGTCCGCCTGAGCGAGCACGCGCGCCTGGCGGATCGTGAGGTCGTCGGGGTCGGTGGAGGTGAGCGCGATGTGAGCGTACTCGCTACCAGCTTCCCGGCGAAGGCCGGGGCCCAGTGACGAAGCGGCTGGTTGGTCCGCACCCACCTTGACCGCCGTGACTGGGCTCCGGCCTTCGCCGGGGGACTGCGAAGCTGCCAGCCCAGCAAGCCAGCTCTTCACGCCGTCCGCGCTTCCTCCGCGCAAAGGATCGAGTTCGTCGTCGAGCGCCGCCGCGATCGCGCGCCGCCGCTCGCTCGCCTCAGGGAACAGCGCGCGCAACCCTGCGCGCGCGTCGAACAGCGCCTGCGCCAGCGCACCCAACCCGGCCGGCAGCAGCCCTTCCAGCCGCTGCCGCAACGCCGCCGCCAGCCCGGCCGACACGCCGCCGGTGCCGATCGCGACCAGCACCGGCGCGCGGTCGACGATCGCGGGGACGGTGAAGTCGCACAATGCCGGGCGGTCGACCACGTTGACGAGCAGTCCGCGCGCCCGGAGCGCCTGAGCAGCGCTGACCGCCTCCGCCTCATCCTCGATCGCGACGATTGCGAGGCGAGCTTCGGAATGATCGCTGACGATCTCCGCTCCGGCCCGCGCAAGCAATCGCCGCTTCGCGTCCGCCGGCTCGCCCTCGCCGAGCAATATCACCGGGCGACCCTCGAACCGCACGAACAGGGGCAGGCTATGCCAGGCCATCTACAGTCGCTGATGGCAAGAGTAAGTGGGGGCGCCGCGGCAAAGCCGCGTCGTCGATCGGCGCTGGAGCGCCGTCGGCCGTGCTTGCGCGTCTCGCTTACAGCGTCGCTGCGCGCGTGCGCGCCGCGCTACAGCCATTTCGGCACCCGCTCCGCCGCGATCAGCGTCTCGGGAGAGACCCGGTCCGCGACCACCGCATAGCGGTCGCCGTCGACCAGCACCTCGGGCACCAGCGCGCGGCTGTTGTACGTCGACGCCATCGTCGCGCCATAGGCTCCGGCGGTGCGGAACACGGCGAGGTCGCCGCCCGCGACCCGGTCGATCTCGCGCCCCATCGCGAAGGTGTCGCCGCTCTCGCACACTGGCCCGGCAATGTTGGCGGTGAACCGCTCGCCCGAGGGCGCGACCGCTGCAAAGTCGTGCCACGCGTCGTAGAGCGCGGGGCGGGCAAGGTCGTTCATCGCCGCGTCGACGATCACATACGGGTCGACCACGCCCGGCTTGACCCAGATCACGCGGGTCAGCAGCACCCCCGCATTGCCCGCGATCACCCGGCCAGGCTCGAACATCAGCTCGACATCCCACCCCCGCGTCGCGCGCGCGACCACCTCGCCGAGATCGGCCGGGGTCGGCAGCCGATCGCCTTCGCGATACGGCACGCCGAGCCCGCCGCCGAGGTCGACATGCGTGACCCGGTGCCCTGCCCCGCGCAGCTCCGCCACCAGCGCGCCGACCCGCGCATAAGCCGCTTCGAGCGGGCCGAGGTCGGCGAGCTGACTGCCGATGTGGATCGCGACCCCGCGCAAGTTCAGCCCCGGTAACGGCGCGAGCCGGTCGAAGATCGCCCGCGCCTGGTCGATCGGCACCCCGAACTTGTTCTGCTTCCTGCCGGTCGAGATCTTGGCGTGCGTCCCCGCGTCGACGTCGGGGTTGACGCGCAGCACGCACGCGGCGCGTTGCCCGCGCGCGACGGCGAGCACGGACAGGACCTCGCCCTCCTCCTCCAACTCGAGGTTGAACTGGCCAATCCCGGCGTCGAGCCCACGTTCGAGCTCGGCGCGCGTCTTGCCGACGCCGGAGAACACCACGTCCACGGCAGGCATCCCCGCCGCCAACGCACGCGCGAGCTCGCCGCCCGACACCACGTCCGCGCCATAACCTTCGCGGGCGAGGACGCGCAGTACCGCGAGGTTCGGGTTCGCCTTGACCGCATAGGCGAGGTGGACGCGTCCCGCCGCCGCGAGCCCGTCGCGGAACACGCGCGCATGGCGGCGCAGCGTCGCGGCGGAGTAGACGTAAACCGGCGTCCCGACCTCATCGGCGATACGCGCCAGCGGCACGTCCTCGCACCACATCGCCCCGTCGCGATAGCCGAATTGGTCCATTACTGTTGATTGTCGCCGGGCGGCAGGTCGAACTGGTCCGATCGCCGCGCCTGCGAGCTGGTGAGCAGCTCGTCACTGCGTTGCGGGCGCTCCTGCGCGGTCGGCTTGATCAGCTGCGCAACCGTCGGCGTCGCGCGCGCGCCGATCGGCCCAACGGGGAGCGACTGGCCCGGCTTGGGGGTGAGCTGCGCGGCGGACCCGCAGGCCGCCAGGGTGAGCGGGGTCAGTAGCAACAGTCGCTTCATTCTGGTTCCTCCCTCGCCGCCGCGATCGCCTCACGCACACGACTCGGGGCGGTGCCGCCGAAGCTGGTGCGGCTCGCCACCGACGCGTTGACCGACAACACCCCGTACACCCGTTTGTCGATCCGCGCGTCGATGCGCCGGAGTTCGTCGAGCGGCACCCGATCGAGCGCCACGCCGAGCCCCTCCGCGCGCCGCACCGCGCGTCCGGTGACATGGTGCGCTTCGCGGAACGGCAGCCCCGCCTCGCGCACCAGCCAATCGGCGAGATCGGTCGCGGTCGCGAACCCGGCCTCCGCCGCCGCGCGCATCCGCTCGGGGCGGAACGTCGCGCTCTCGACCATCCCCGTCATTGCCGCGATCGACAGCGCGAGCAGATCGTGCGCCTCGAACACCGGCGGCTTGTCGTCCTGCATATCCTTCGAATAGGCGAGCGGCAGCCCCTTCATGGTGACGTGCAGCGCGGTCATGCAACTGATAATCCGCCCCGCATGCCCGCGCACCAGCTCGGCGGCATCGGGGTTGCGCTTTTGCGGCATGATCGAACTGCCGGTCGACCATTGATCCGAAAGCGAAACAAAGCCGAACGGCTGCGACGCCCACAGCACCACCTCCTCCGCCAGCCGCGACAGGTGCAGCGAACAGGCCGCAGCGGCGGTCAGGTAATCGAGCGCGAAGTCGCGGTCGCTCACCGCGTCGAGCGAGTTCAGCGTTGGCCCCTCGAAGCTAAGCGCGCGGGCCGTCATCTCCCGGTCGATCGGGAAGCCCGTCCCCGCCAGCGCCGCGCTGCCGAGCGGACAGCGGTTCATCCGCGCGCGCGCGTCGGCAAACCGGCTGCGGTCGCGCGCGATCATCTCGTGATAGGCCATCAAGTGGTGCCCAAGCGTGACCGGCTGCGCGGATTGAAGGTGCGTGAAGCCGGGCATCACGGTGTCGCTATGCTCGGCGGCGCGGGTCAGCAGCACCGATTGGAACGCCGCGAGCGCGGCATCGACCTCGTCGCAGGCGTCGCGCACCCACAGCCGGAAGTCGGTCGCGACCTGGTCGTTGCGCGATCGCGCGGTGTGGAGCCGCCCCGCCACCGGACCGATCGCGTCCGCGAGCCGCGCCTCGGTCAGCATATGGATATCCTCGAGCGCGAGGTCCTCGGGCACGCCGTTCGCCGCGTAATCGACGGCGACCCGGTCAAGGCCCGCCGCAATCGCGGCCGCATCGCTCGCGGCGACAATGCCCGTCGCCCCCAGCATCGCGACATGCGCCTTTGACCCGGCGATGTCCTGTCGCCACAAGCGCTTGTCGAACGCGATGGAGGCGTTAATCTCGCGCATCACCGCCGCCGGGCCTTCGGCGAAGCGGCCACCCCACATGCTATTGGAGCCGCCCTCCTTGCCTTGGTCCTCGCGCCCGCTGATCGCCTGTCTCCTCGGCGCGTCGGCGCTTGGTGGCTGCGATAGGAAATCGCCCGCCCCCGAGCAAGCGAACACGGTCGCGGCAATCTCCCCCGACGAGGCCGCGCCCGCTGGTCCGGCCGTGCCGACCTCGCACCTCGACCGCTCGCACCGGGGCGCGGCGATGCCGACCGTCGCGTTCCAGACGCTGGACGGCCGGCCCGCCACGCTGGCCCAGTTCCGGGGCAAGCCGCTGCTCGTCAACCTTTGGGCGACCTGGTGCGCGCCGTGCCTGAAGGAGATGCCGACGCTCGACGTGCTGGCGGCGCGGGGCACGGTGCGCCTGCTGCCGGTGAGCCAGGATCTCGACGGGGCCGCCAAGGTGAAGCCCTACTTCGCCAAAGTAGGGCTTAAGGCGCTCCAGCCCGCGCTCGACCCGAAGCTCGGGCTCAGTCTCGCCTATCAGGCGAACCTGCCGACCAGCATCCTGTACGACTCGGCGGGCAAGGAGGTGTGGCGCTATACCGGCGGGCTGGACTGGACGGGCACGGAGGCAAAGGGGTTGTTGGCGGAGGCAAGATAACTTTGATCCCTCCCCGCTCAGCGGGGGGGATCAAAGCCTCACTCCCCTACCAAATGCATCGCCACCTCGCGGCGGTGCGGGCGACGGCGGTGCTCGACCAGGAACACGCCCTGCCAGGTGCCAAGCGCAAGCCGCCCGCCGATCAGCGGGATCGACAGGTTCACCCCCGTCAGCACGGCCCGCAGGTGCGCGGGCATGTCGTCGGGTCCTTCCTCGTCATGCTCGTACCCGTCAGCCTCCGGCGCAAGTCGCGCCAGCCACGCCAACAGGTCGCGCTGCACCGCGGGCGAGGCGTTCTCATTGACCAGCAACGACGCGGACGTGTGGCGGCAGAACAGCGTCAGTAGCCCCTCGCGCATTCCCTGCTCGGCCACCCAGCGCGTCACCTCGGCGGTGATCTCGTGCAGCCCCGCGCGGGTCGCGATAGTGAGGATGTGAGTGGCCTGACGCATGAGCGCGCCGTCCTGCGCCCCCCGGCGAGTCGGCGCAACCTACTGGACCGTGGCGGCAGTCCGCTTATATACCAGCCGTTATGAAACTCTCCTTGTGCCCTGCCCAACGCGGGCGACCGCGCGGGTTCGATGCCGACCAGGCGTTGGCGGCGGCGCTCGGCGTGTTTTGGAGCAAGGGCTATGAAGGCGCGTCGATGGCCGAGCTGACGGAGGCAATGGGCATCACCAAGCCGAGCCTTTATGCGGCATTCGGCAACAAGGAGCAGCTGTTTCGCCACGCGCTCGACCTCTACGAGCGAGAGAAGCTGAGCTATATCGGCCAGGCGCTCGAAGCACCGACGTCGCGCGCGGTCGCGGAGCGGCTGCTGCGCGGCGCGGTCGAGAACCAAACCAGCCAGTGCGGCCCGCGCGGCTGTCTCGGCGCGATCAGCTCGGTCGCCTGCGGGGCGGAGGCGGAGGGAATCCGCGCAGAAGTGATCGAGCGCGGGCACCTCGCGCGTGAGGCGATCGTGACCCGGCTCGCGCGGGCGCGGGACGAGGGCGACCTGCTCGCGACGGTCGATGTCGAGGCACTGACCAGTCTGCTCTATGCCATCATGCAGGGCATGGCATTGCAGGCGGGCGCGGGCGCGACGCGGGACGAGCTGATGCGGTTGGTCGACACCAGCCTGCTCACCTGGCCGGGCCGCGCCACCGCCGCCAGCAAAACGGACCAGCTGGTATAGAAAGGCGTTGACGGGGCAGCTCTCGATTTCTATACCGCTTGGTATGGAAGTTGGGTTCCTCTCGGTGCGGGCATGGCAACGATGACACACGGTCACCGTTGCGAACCTGCCTGATCAGCGCGGACCGGCTAACCCATCGTCCAGCATTTCGCACCGGCGGCAAGGCTGACCGGAACAGCGTTCGCGCGCCCAAGGAGACCAGCCATGGCGTATATGGATTTCAACTTCGCTCGCGCCGCTGGCGCTCAGCTCGCCGCCGCGCACCCGTCACCCACGCAGGTCGAACCGACGGTAGCGACGCCCGCGCGCTTTTCCGCGCTGGAATGGCAGGTGGTCGCGCTTGCCGAGCGTGACCGGCCCTCTTCGCTACGCCGCCCGGGCGCGTTGTCGACCGCGCTGGGCGCGCTGTTCGGCGGCCACAATCCGCGCCTCGCCGATCCGCAGCTGGAGGCGCTGCGGCGCATCGCGGTATTGAGCTGGCGACGCGGCTATTCCGTGCCGTCGCACGAGGTGCGCCAGTTCACCGACGCGGGCTACACCGCGCATCAATACGAACTGCTGCTCGACAGCATCTTCGCCGCTCGCGCGGAACGTCGGCCGAACGTGGCGCTCGCCTAAATCCGCACCTCGGTCCCGACCTCCACCAATTGGTCGGAGGGCAGACCGAACGAGTTTCCCGTGTGCGCGGTGTTGCGCTGCATGGAGACGAACAAATGCTCGCGCCACGACGCCATGCCGGGGACGCGCGGGTCGGCGATCACCGTCTCATGGCCGATATAATAGCTCATCTCGGCCAGCTCCTCCTCGCTCAGCTTGACCGGCGCCGCTCGCAATCCGGCGGGGATGTCGAGATCCTCCATGAAGCCGAAGTGGAGCACCACCCGCTCCACGTCCGGCGCCACCCGCGTCACCTCCGCGCGCTTCGGCTCCTCGATGAATGGCGTGTCGCACGACATCACCGACACGAGCAGCACCCGCTCCTGCAGCGCGCGATTGTGGCGCACGTGGACGGACAGCGACAGCGGGATGCCGTGCGCGGCGGCGCTGAGGAACGCGCCCACCCCCGGGGTGCGCGCGACGCCCTTGTCCTCCAGCCGCGCGAGGAATGTCGCCTCGTCCTGGCGATGGCGGGCGCGCGCCGCCTCCACCAGCTGCAACCCCGCGCGCCAGGTCAGCATCAGGAACGCAACCAGCCCCGCCAGCATCAACGGAAACCAGCCGCCCTCGAACAGCTTGGTCGCGTTGGCGGCAAAAAACACAAGGTCGAGCAGGAAGAACAGGCCGTTGGCGACGATGACCAGCACCGGATTGTAGCCCCAACGCAGCGCGACCAGCGCGGCGAGGAAGGTCGAGATCGCCATCAGCCCCGACACCGCGATACCATACGCGCCCGCCAGCGCGTCGGACGAGCGGAACATCAGCACCGCGCCCAGCGT
>CAXSEO010000058.1:0-8654 GCA_964235525.1 uncultured Sphingomonas sp.
GGTGCGGAAGACGCGCTCGAACAGCGCGTTGAGCGGCTTGGCGGGGGGTGAATCGTCGCTGTCCTCGCGTCCGGTCAGTCGCCCCGCGACCCGCGCCGCCGCCGCGAGCGGGAACAATAGCGAGTTGAAATAGCGCAGCTTGCGCGGCCGCAGCCCTGCCACCGCGATCGCCGCGCGCAGGGTCCGCTTGGAATAGCGCCGGTGATGATGATTTACCACATCATGCGCGCTCCACATCCAGCGGTGCGCGGGCACGGTGATGAGGATCTTGCCCCCGGGCGCGAGCCGTTCGCGCATCGCGCTGAGCGCGGCGACGTCGTCGGCGATATGCTCGACCACGTCGAGCACCGCGATCAGGTCATAGGCGCCCCGCTCGATGCCCGGCAGCTCGGGAAGCGGCGAGTCGCCCACCGCGCGGCCCAGCCGCTCGCCCGCGATGGCGCGCGCGGCGGGGTCGATCTCGATCGCCTCCACCCGCCCGAACCGCGCCAGCATCGGCAGGTTGTGTCCGGTGCCGCAGCCGATCTCGAGAATGCGCGCGCCCGGCGGCAGCGCGGCGTAGCGGGTCAGGTAGTCGGCGAGGATGTCGCGCCGCGCGCGATACCACCAATGCGTCGAGTCATGCGCCGCCATCCGGTCATAGACGATGCGGTCCACGTCAGCCGAACACCCACCAGCGATTGAGCGCGAACGTCACCAGCGGCGTCACGAACACGATCGGCACCAGCGGCCACCATGTCGCGCCGTGGACCAGCGGTCCCGTCAGCACCCACACGAACAGGCTGTTGAGCGCGAAGCTGACCAGGCTGACCGCGAAGAACCGCCCGCCGGTGCGCGCGAGGTTGTCGCGCTCGCCATGCCCCTTGAAGCTCCAGCGGCTGTGCAGCACATAGCCCGACAGCATCGCCGCCAGATAGCCGAGCACGTTTCCCACCATCGGCCACGCGCCGCGCGACGCATGGAGCAGGTGCGGCGCATAGGTCGCGATCGGCCAGTAGACGATCGCGTAGAGCGCGGTGGTGATGCCGCCCGCGACGCCGAACCGCACGAGCTGCATCAGCACCTCGTTTTCACGCCACCGATCGAGTTGCAATGCCGCCACGCGTCTCTTGCCCCTGCGCGGCCACGGGGAAGCCCGTCACCTGTTCACGCCCGGCGATGTCGACGCCGAACGCGTGCTGGCCTAATGCAGCGGAGCTCATGAATAAAGTCTCCTTCGACCTGCACCCCGTCCGCCGCCGCCCCGCCTCGTTGCTCGAGGAAGTCGACCGGCACTGGATGCGGCTGACGCTCGCCGCCTGGCTGCTGGTAGCGGCGGCGCTGTTCTGGAGCCGCTGGGGGCAAATATATTGGCTCGGCCTTGGCGACACCGACGACAATATGCGGCTGATGCAGGTGCGCGCGTTGCTGAATGGGCAGGCGTGGTTCGATCTGCGCCAATACCGGATGAACCCGCCCGCCGGGTTCAACATCCATTGGTCGCGCCTCGTCGACCTGCCGCTCGCAGGCTTGATCCTGGTGTTGCGGCCGATCACCGGGACGTTCTGGGCGGAGCGCGTCGCGTGCGGGGTCGCGCCGCTGCTGCCGCTGTCGATCGCGATGCTGGGGCTGGCGGCGACCGTGCGGCGGCTGGTCAGCCCGCTCGCCTGGCCGCTGGCGGTGCTGGGGCTGACCTGCTGTTCCGCGACGCTGCCGATGTTCATGCCCGACCGCATCGACCATCATGGCTGGCAGCTGGCCATGCTGAGCCTGACGGTGGCAGGACTGTGCGACCCGCGCGCGCGGCGCGGCGGCGCGCTGGTCGGCGCGGCGAGCGCGGTCAGCCTGTCGATCGGGCTGGAGATGCTGCCCTATGCGGCGATGGCGGGCGCGATCCTGGCGCTGCGCTGGGTGTGGGACCGCGCGGAGGCGGAGCGGCTGGGCTTCTACGCGCTGGCGCTCTCGATCGGCGCGGCGGTCGGCTATGCGGGGTTGCAGTCGTACGACACCAGCGTGCTCCGCTGCGACGCGCTGACCCCGGTGTGGCTGTCGGCGGTGATCGTGGCGGGGGCGCTGCTGCTCCTGCTCGCGCGCGTCAGCCCGGCGAGCCGGGGCGTCAGGCTGGCGCTCGCAGTGGTCGCTGGCGCGGGGATCGCGGCCTGGTTCGCGCACTCCTTCCCGCAATGCCTGGGCCGCCCCGAACAGGTCTCGCCCGAGTTGCAACGCAACTGGCTCGACAATGTCCGCGAGGCCAAGCCGATCACCCAGCATGGCTGGCGGCTGGGCGTCCCGCTCGCCGCGCTGCCGGTGATCGGGCTGGTCGGCGCGGTCACCGCCACGCTGCGCGCGAGCCCGGCCGCGCGCTGGATCGGCTGGGCTCCGGTGCTGCTGTTCGCGCTGTTCGGGGCGGCGATGATGTTCTGGCAGGTTCGCGCCGGAGCAGGAGCGCAGCTGCTCGGCGTACCGGGCGTCGTCGCGCTGGTCTGGGCGGCGGTGCCGTGGATCGCGCGCCATCGCCGCGAGCCGCGCGTATGGGCAGCGGGCGGCGCGCTCGCGCTGCTGGTCGTCGCGGGCGTATTCGCGGGGTCGATCCTGCGCTGGGTCCCCGCGGCCAAGCCCAAGCCGTACGAGCGCCGCGTCAATCTCGCCAACGCGCGATGCATGACGCTGCCCGCGCTGGCGGCGCTTGACCGCTATCCGGCGCAGGTCGTGTTCAGCTTCGCTGACCTCGGCCCGCGGTTGATCACGGTCAGCCATCACGATGCGGTCGCGGGGCCGTATCACCGCAACGGGCCCGCGATCCTCGACGTCCAGCACGCCTTTACCGGCGCGCCCGACCAGGCGCGCGCGATCATGCGTCGCCATGGGGCGACGCTGCTGCTGGTGTGCCCCAACATGGCCGAGTCGACCGTGTACCGCGCCCGCGCGCCGCAGGGCTTCTACGCGCAGCTGGCGCACGGCACGAAGTTCCCGTGGCTCACCCCGCTGCCGCTGCCCAAGGGCGACCCGCTCAGGGTGTTCCGAATCAGCTGAGGCTCAGCCCAGCTTCACCGCCACGCCGTCGAGCACGAACTGCACCGCCAGCGCCGCGAGCAGCACCCCGAGCAGCCGCGTGATCACCGCCTCGATCCGCGTCCCCAGCCACCGCATGATCGGCCCCGCCGCGAGCAGCGCGAGCAGCGTCGCGAGCAGGATCGTGGCGATCGCCGCCAGCACCACCAGATGCCGCTCCATCCCCGGGTGCCGCGCGCCCGTCAGCATCACGCTGGCGATCGAGCCCGGCCCCGCGATCATCGGCATCGCCATCGGGAATACGGACACGTCCTCCTCGTGGCGCTCCGCGACCTTGGCGGCGCGGTCCTCGCGGCGCTGCGTCCGGCGCTCGAACACCATCTCCAGCGCGATCAGGAACAGCATGATCCCGCCAGCGATGCGAAAGCTCGCCAGCTCGATGCCGAGCCCGCGCAACAGGTCCTCGCCGAACACCGCGAACACCAGCAGGATCGCCGCCGCGATGCCGACCGCGCGCAAGGCCTGCGATCGTCGGTGCGCCGCGCTCGCGCCCGCGGTCAGCCCCGCGAAGATCGGCGCGCAGCCGAGCGGGTCGATGACGACGAAGAAGGTCACGAGGGCGGAGATGTAGAGCGAGAGCACAGGTCAGAGCCCGTCGGGAAAGGCGACGCCCTCGCGCCGGCACGCGCCTTGCAGCGTATTGCGAAGCAGGCAGGCGATCGTCATCGGTCCCACCCCGCCCGGCACCGGCGTGATCGCCCCCGCGACCTCGCTCGCGGAGGCGTAATCCACATCGCCGACCAGCCCTGCGTCGGTGCGGTTAATGCCGACGTCGATCACGGTCGCGCCTGGCTTAATCCACTCGCCCCGGATCATCCCGGGAACACCCACCGCCGCGACCACGATCGCCGCCCGGCGCACGACGTCGGGGAGGTCGCGGGTGCGGCTGTGCGCGGCCGTCACCGTGCAGCTTTCGCCCAGCAGGAGGAGCGCCATCGGCTTGCCGACGATGTTCGACCGCCCCACCACCACCGCGTCCAGCCCCGCGAGCGACGGCACCGCCTCGCGCAGCAGCAACAGGCAACCGAGCGGGGTACAGGGCACGAAGCCCGGCAACCCGGTCGCCAGCCGCCCGGCGTTGACCGGGTGAAAGCCGTCGACGTCCTTGTCGGGGTCGATCGCCAGGATCACCGCGCTCGCGTCGATCTGCGCGGGCAGCGGGAGCTGGACGAGGATGCCGTCCACCGCCGGGTCCGCGTTGAGCCGCGCCACCAGCGCGAGCAGCTCGGCCTGCGACGTCTCGACCGGCAGCCGGTGCACCCAGCCGCGCATCCCCGCCGCCTCGGTCGCGCGCCCCTTGGAGCGGACGTACACGGACGAGGCCGGGTCCTCACCGACCAGCACCACCGCCAGCCCCGGCGCGCGTCCCGCTTCGCGCGCGAACGCGGCCACGCCTTCTGCGACCGCCGCGCGCAGCATCTCGGCGTGCGCCTTGCCGTCGATCAGCCGCGCGGTCACCCGTAGCTGCCGCTCAGCACCGCCATGTCGATATTCCCGAGCACGTACAGGATGATGCGGATCGCCACGAGCGCGAGGAACGGCGACCAGTCGATGCCGCCCGTCGGCCGGATGATCCGTCGCAGCGGGCGATAGATCGGTTCGGTGATCTGGCCCAGCCCGCCGTCGACCGCGCGGACCAGCTGGTTGGAGCGGTTGACGACATTGAACCCGATCAGGAGCGACAACACGGCCTGGATCAGGATCAGCGTCGACATCACATCGAGCACGATCTCGATCACGCCGATCAAGGTATGGATAAGCAAACGGATGGCTTTCGCGATATTGTGGCTGCGCGCTCTTTAGCCCAGGCTGACCTCGCGCGACAGGCCCCGCGATGCGTGGCAGCGCACCAGCGTGCCTACGCCGCGCCGCGTGAAGATTTCCAGCAACAGCGCGTGGCGCACCCGCCCGTCGAGGATCACCGCCGCGTCCACCCCTGCGCCGACCGCCGCGACGCAGGTCTCCAGCTTGGGGATCATGCCGCCGGTGATGACGCCCTCCGCGCGCAGCCGCGCGATGTCGGCGGGGGTCAGGTCGGTGAGCAGCTCGCCGTCCTCCAGCACGCCCGCCACATCGGTCAGCAGGAAAAACCGCGCCGCCCCGAGCGCGGCGGCCATCGCGCCCGCCATCGTGTCCGCGTTGATGTTGTAGGTGTGCCCGTCCCTGCCCAGCCCGATCGGCGCCACCACCGGGATCACCCCCGCCGCCGACAGCGTGTCAATGATCGCGCGGTCGACCGCCACCGGCTCACCCACGAAGCCGAGGTCGACATGCCGCTCGATACCTTGCAGCGGGTCGGCGGCGCGACCCGCCACCTTCTCGGCGGTGACCAGCCCCGCGTCCTTGCCCGACAGGCCGACCGCGCGCCCGCCCGCCTGCGCGATCCAGCCGACGATCTCCTTGTTGATCGATCCCGCGAGGACCATTTCGGCGATCTCGGCGGTCGCCTTGTCGGTGACGCGCAAGCCGCCGACGAACTCCGATTCGACGCCCAATCGCTTGAGCATCGCGCCGATCTGCGGCCCGCCGCCATGCACCACCACCGGGTTGATGCCGACCTGTTTCAACAGCACCACATCGCGGGCAAAGGCGCGCGCCGCGTCGGGATTGCCCATCGCGTGCCCGCCATATTTGATCACGAACGTCTTGCCCGCATAGCGCTGCAGGTACGGCAACGCCTCGGTCAGCGTATCCGCCTTGGCGAGCAGCGCGGGGTCGGGGGAGTGGTCGGTCATCGGCGCAACCTTACCGGCGCGCAGGCGGGGCGCAAACCGCTGGTTGCCGGCTTGTCCTTCTCTCCGGCTATGCTCCTTTGGTATGTCCCGGAACATGCGCCGGAGGAAACGAGGGTTGGAAGCCGACAACGCCAGCGCGCTCCAGCACCACGTCCTGCAAGCGATGTCGTCGGGCAGGGAGCATTCCACGACATCGCTCGGAACGGTCACCGAAGCGAACGCGGCGAAGGTGCTGCACCAGACCGGCCATTCGATCGCCGGGTACGAACGGTTGGTCCAGAGCAGCGACATCCGCCACGTCCTGCGGTCCCACGGCGACCCGGGGTTAAGCCGCCCGAGGCCAGGTCGCGATCCGCAAACGCGATTTCGTCCTCATTCCTGCGATCGTCGAGGCGGCACACGAAGTGAACCTGATCGGCATCGTCGGCGCGCGGAAGACACGGCGACTGGAATATGTCGCTCACCTTCATGGCCACGAATACCGCTATGTTGAGGAGCTACGCGGTGGCGATGCGGTCGTCGCTCTCAAAACACTATGGAAGCGCGACTTGGGCGGAGCCCGCGGCGAGTAATGTCGAACCAGTTACCCGGTTACCCTACTCTATACGGCTTTCCATGACAGCGGGCTCCAACCTCTATGTGGCAGATCGTGCCGGAATAAGCAACTACGACCCGCTTACCCTCCGCCACGATCCAGCCACCGCCCCAGCGCCACCGCCGCGTAGATCGCGGGCGGCACCAGCAGCGCGGACAGGATCACCTTGACCAGCATCTGCCCGAGCAGCAGCTCGCGGATCGGGAACACGCCGTAGAAGGCGATCATCACGAACAGCAGCGTGTCGACCACCTGGCTGCCGATGCTCGCCAGCCCCGCGCGAAGCCACAGCAACTGCGCGCCCTCGCGCCCTTTAAGCGCGGCGAAGATCGACACGTTGAGCGTCTGCGACACGCCGTAGGAGACGATGCCGCCTAGCCAGATGCGCGGCGTGCCGCCCATCATCAGCGCGAACGCGTCGCGGCGCGCGGGGTCCATGCCGGGCGCGGGCGGAAGCATCAGCACCACCAGCGACAGCAGGATGGAGGCGATCAGCGGCACGAAACCGAACCGCACCAGGCTGGTCGCGACCGCGCGCCCGTGTAGCTCGGCGACCGCGCTCGACACCACCACCAGCAGCAGGAATGCGACGATCCCCGCCTCGATCGCGAGCGGCCCCAGGCCTAGCAGCGGCCCAAACGCGGACAGCGGCCCGAGCGACACCTGCTTGTTGCCCAGCACTCCCGCGATGCAGACCATGCCGCCGTAGAAGATCGACAGCGCGAACAGCGATCGCGGGATGAAAGCGGCGCGGGTCATCGCCCGCCACGCTACCCGCTGGTGGGGATGGGTCAATGCGGCAACCGAGGCCCTGTCCTACCCGCCCGGTCTTCGGCATACCGGCCCCGGCATTTACCGACCGCGCGCGAACTTCGCTTATGCCTTGCGCGCGACCTTTGGTGAAGTTTGGGCGGGAGTGAAGATTGGCACGTTTCCTGATCGGCCTCGCCGGAATCGCCACGATCCTGCTGATCGCCTTCGCGCTGTCGACGAACCGCCGCGCGATCCGGCTCCGCGTTGTCGGGGCTGCCTTCGCGCTGCAGGTCGGCATCGCGGTGCTGGTGTTGTACGTCCCCGCCGGCAAGGCGGTCATCGGTTGGCTGGCACAGGGTGTGAGCAACCTGCTCGGCTATGCCCAGGCCGGGATCGACTTCATCTTCGGCCCGCTCGCCGGCCCCGCGATGGGCGGGCACAGCTTCGCGCTGGCGGCGCTGCCGGTGATCATCTTCTTCGCCGCCGTGATCTCGATCCTCTACTATATCGGCGTGATGCAGTTCGTCGTCCGGTGGATCGGCGGTGCGATCCAGTATGTGACCGGTATCTCCAAGGTGGAGTCGCTGGGCGCGGCGGCGAACATCTTCGTCGGGCAGAGCGAGGCGCCGCTGGTGATCCGGCCCTATCTCGCCGAACTCACGCCGTCGCAGGTGTTTTGCGTGATGAGCGTCGGCATGGCGGGGGTCGCGGGGACGATCCTTGCCGCCTACGCCTCCATGCTCGGGACCGACCTGCTGCCGTACCTGCTCGCGGCCAGCTTCATGTCGGCCCCGGGTGGCATCCTGATGGCGAAGCTGATCGTGCCCGACGACCCCGCCGACCTGGGCCGGGAGCCGGCGGTCGAGGGAGCCGTCCAGTTCGGCGAAGAGCGCCCCGCCAACATCATCATGGCCGCCGCCGAGGGCGCGCAGACCGGGGTCAAGCTGGCCGTCGCGGTCGGTGCGATGGTGCTCGCGTTCGTGGCGCTGGTCGCGCTGGCGAACGGGCTGCTAGGCGGTCTTGGAGTCCTGTTTGTCCAAGTCGTGAACAAAGGGCTCGCGAAGATCAGTCTCGAACTCGACTCTGGCGTAGCTCAGTTCCTATCGACTCTGAGTTTTCAGAAGCTGCTCGGCTATCTCTTCGCGCCAGTGATGTACCTACTCAATGTCCCGTGGCACGAGGCGGAAACCGCGGGCGGTCTGTTCGGGACCAAGATCGTGGTCAACGAGTTCGTCGCGTTCGGCTATCTCAAGGACGCCAAGGCCGCGCTGTCCCCGCGCACGGTGGCGGTGATCACCTTCGCGCTGTGCGGGTTCGCCAACTTCTCGTCGATCGCGATCCAGATGGCGGTGACCGGCGGGCTCGCCCCCAACCAGCGCCCGGTGATCGCCCGGCTCGGGCTGCGCGCGCTGGCGGCGGGCAGCCTCGCCAACCTGATGAGCGCGGCGCTGGCGGGGTTGTTGATCGGCTAGGTTCTGTACTCAACCTACTTGCGGTTGGGCGGTTCAGTTGATTCAAGG
>CAXSEO010000059.1:0-8633 GCA_964235525.1 uncultured Sphingomonas sp.
GTCTGTGCGATCGAGAAGGCCACCCACCCTGCTCGATCAGGAGCTGGAGCGCGCGCAGGCGGACGCCTCCCGCCTTCACGGTGAACGTGCCGGCCTTCTTGAGCGGCGTCACGATCAGGTTCTGCAAAAGCCCCTGGGCGGCGATGCTGGCGGCCATGCTCTCGACGCTTACGGCACGCTTGCACTTGCGCACGTTGTCTTTCGACAGCGAGAGGTTCTTGACCTTAACGGACTCGATCATCGGTCTTACTCCATCTGGAATGGCGCGCCGTTGTCCGACGGTCGCGCGGGCCTGATCATCAGACCCAAAAAGCCGAAGGCTCCCTCCCCTCCCAGTCATTGAGCGGCGCGGCGAAGGAACCGTGCGCCGGGTCAGGCGGCGATGCGTTCGATCACGGCCGGGGCGCTGCCCACGGGCACGAACAGCCGGGTCTTGTGCTGGATGATCTCGGTGAAGCATCCCGCTGCCTTCAGCTCGGCGAGGCGCGTGTGCGGCCAATCGAGCAGTTCGAGGCGCTGCTGGCCGGCGACCAGGCTACGCTTCAGGCGGTAGTCGCCGACCGTGCTGATCTCGCCCGTCATCATGACGTGCTTGGCGGTTTCGACGCCTGAGACGGTGATCGTCGCGGCGATGCCGAAGGCGGCCGCGAGCTTGGGGACGATCGGCGCCGGGACGAGGCGGCCGAGGAACGATTGACCGTCGTCGGTGGTCAGCCGCCACACTTGGACATGATCGTCCGGCAGTTTGTCCCACACGGGCAGGAGGAGGCCGGTGACGAGGAAGATGGTGCTGGTGCGGGTCTTGCCCCGTATCTCCTCCACTTCGGCCGACCACAATGCGGAGAACTCCTCCTCGCTCGCCTCCTCCCACATCGTCTCGAGGAGCAGGTCTTGCCGCATCCGCTCCGAGCGCGTCGGGCGGACCAGCTCGTAGCGGCGGACGATCTTCCCGTCCTCGTCGGTCAGCGAGTAGTCCATCAGGAAATCACGCGGGGAGAGCTCGATGTCGAGATTGGCGCGCTCCTGGGCGTCGAGGCCGGCGAGCGCGCGGTTGAGCATCGCTTCGGAGGTGGAGACGAGCTGGACCACGACGCTGTCGCCGCGCGCAAGATCCTCGCGCATCGCCGGGATCAGCGATGGCAGCTTCATCCCGATCAAGAGCTGGCCGAAGAAGCGCTGCTTGGTCGACTCAAACATCGACAGCGCCGCGGCCTTGGCACCGCCGTTATAGGTCTCCTTCGAGAAAGTATCGGTGATGCGGGTCGCATCGAGCGCCTCGCAGAGGTTGGCGTGAATGATCGCCCACGCATCGGCATAGGCGTCGTACACCCCGATCTGGTCGGGAGTTAGCTGGTGTTCGAGGATGTCGTACTCGACGCCGGCGAAGCTGAGCGCGCGTGCGGCGTAGAGGCCCTGCGTCTTGAGGTCGCGGGAGATCAGCTCCAGCGCCGCGATGCCGCCCCGGCGCAGGCTTTCGACGAACGCCTTGCGATCGGCGAACGCCGTGCCCGGACCCCAAAGTCCAAGGCGGGTCGCGTAGGCGAGATTGTTGACGTCCGAAGCGCCGGTCGCGGATACGTAGAGCACGCGGGCGCGGGGAAGGAGGTTCTGCAAGCGGACCCCGGCGATGCCCTGGTCGGACCCGGCTTTCGTGCCGAAGCTACCTTCGCCGCCAGCGACACCAGCCATCTCATGAGCTTCGTCGAACACGACCATGCCTTCGAAATCGTCCCCCACCCAGTCGAGCATCTGGCGGAGGCGTGTGCCCTTGTCGCCGCGGTTGGATCGCAGCGTGGCGTAGGTCAGGAACAGTACGCCCTCGCCGGCATGGACGGGGGTGCCGAGCTTCCATTGGTTGAGATGCTGGATGTCGAGCGCGAGACCGCCGACGGCGGTCCAGTCGCGACGCGCATCCTCCAGCAACGTCTCGGTCTTGGAGATCCAGACGTGCTTGCGGCGACCGCGGAGCCATTGGTCGAGGATGATGGACGCAACTTGGCGCCCCTTGCCGGCGCCGGTGCCGTCGGCGAGGAAAAAGCCCGTTCGGTAAGGCTTGCCGGCATCGTCAGGGGTGAGCGACAGCCCCTCTTCGGCGGGCAGGAACCGGCCGGTGAGGTCGCGCTCGAAAGCGTCGCCGGCATAGATCAGCGTTTCGAGCTGCGCGTCCGAGAGCACCTTGTCATCGACGACGCGAGCGGGAAGTTGGGGTCGGAAGGAGGGCCGGGGCGCGGTGATCGATCCCATGGCGATCGATTCCACGAGTGCGGTCGGATGCTCCGAGGCGGAGCCGATCGCGATCCGGCTCGGCCGGTAGGGGAGATAGACCCCGACGGCTTCGCCGAAGGGGGCGGGATGTTCCAGGACGGTATAGTCGATGTCGCGAGCGGCAATCGACGCTATCGACCGAGCGATCGGGGCGGACAGACGCGGCCGAGACGCCAGACCGCCCAACAGCGACGGCGAGTCCGCGCGCATCGGCCGGGGTGCCGGGGCGACCGCGGCCGCGGCTCGGGGAGCGGTGACGTGAACAAGGGCCGCCGCCAGCGTGTCGCACGCCGCGAGGTCCGCGTTGCCGGTCGTGCCTTTCTCCAGCACCATGATCTTCACGGCCTGGCCGGTGCCATGCTTGGCATAGGCCGTCGCCGGGAGCAGGAGGTGCAGGGCGAGCCCGCATCCCTCCGTTGCCTTGATCCAGGCCCGGCTGGAGATGTCGACGCGATCGGGGAGGATGGCGGCGCAGCGACCCCCAGGAGCGAGCCGCGTCAGGGCGGCGCGCAAATGGCGAAACGCCGCCAGCGGGTCGGCATGACGGCCGACGCTGCGCGAGAATGGAGGGTTGATGAGGACCGCAGAAGGTCGGATGTCCGGGGCCAGGAGGTCGTCGATCAGTTCTGCGTCGTGGCGCGTGACAGTGACGCCGGGAAACGCGGCCTGGAGCATCTCGGCACGCGCGGGATCGAACTCATTGAGGACGAGACGTGCGCCAGCGCGGCGCGCGAACACGGCGAGTAGGCCTGTCCCTGCGGACGGTTCGAGGACCAGGTCCGCAGGCGCGACGCGGGCGGCCAGCGTGGCGAGGTAGGCGATCGGCACTGGCGTTGAAAACTGCTGGAGCGCGATCTGTTGCTCGCTTCGGACGGTATGGGTCGGCAAGCTCGCGGTCAGCTCGACGAGCTCGGCGAGGCAGTGCGCGGGCTCGGCCGGGAGAACGGCGTTCTCCAGATGAAAGACCTGGGCCAGTTCGAGCACGTCGTAGGCGTCGCGCAGCGACCAGCGGCCGTCGGCTGACGAGCCGCCATAGGCCTGCTCCATCACCCATCGCAGCGTGTCGCGCTGGAGTGATCCATTCCTGGCAATCGCGCTGGCAACCGCGTTGGCGGCGGTGATCGAAGGTTCGGTGAAGTCGAGTTCGAGGATAGCGGCTGAGGTGCGCATCGAGGGGGCTCCGTTCTGTCGCCCGGTGCTCATCACCGGATCAACAGGCCGGAGGTCTCCTCTCCTCTCACATCAAAGGGCTGCCGCGTTTAACGCCTGTGCTCATGTCTCGGCCGTTGATGCCCGTCAGGCTGCCTGGGCAGCTGCTTCCCCGACGTCCTCGTACACCTTCAACAGCTCGTCGGACCGCACGTCATCAGAGCTGGGCAGAGAAGCAATCTGAGGAACTATCGGGCGCGACCGCTGAGCAGGATGGGCGGTGAAAGTCACGAATGTCTGCAGGCGGGGCCGACCGGCGGTCGGCACTTTCTCGCTATGTAGGGACAGCGAATATCCCGGCAGGCTGTCCTGCTCCGCGACCTTGGTGATCTCGGCACGCGCATTCCGCAGCCGGGCGGCGCCGCAGCCCATGCGCTGCGATACTACTTCGAGGCCCAAGGTGAAGGGTTGCCCTGGTTGGCAATGGAACATCGCAAGTTCGTACAGGCGGCGCTGGATGGGAGTGAGGGTGAAATAATCGAGGTCATAGGCAGCCAGCCGGCGGTCACGAAGTACCGCCCGATAGAACCAGTCGCATACCGTGACATCAATGTATTTCACGCGCTTCTCACCGCGCATGTCTTCGGCATACATCACGCGGAAGTGGTCGAGCCACGAGAAGTTGTCTTCCTGGGTTTCGCCGCCGGTGGCGATATTGGTCTCAACGACAGTATTCCTGAGCCGGCGTAGGGCGTCGATGAGATAGGCGTACGAGCGCTTGCTCGCATTCGACCCCGTGATACGGAACAGGTCGTGCGCGGTGAACCGGATCGTGCGCGCAGGTGTGCCGCCGCGATCTCTCAGATCCGTCATGATGCTGGCGACATAGAGCAAAATCTCCTTGTCGTAGATCGTCGCGATGCCGTGCTTGCCAGCGGAGAGCTCGATCGTCACACCTTCCGCTTGGAAAGTCATTGGCTCCAGCTGACGGGCCTTCTTGAGCGCGAAGAACGGAAACTCAGCGACGGTACGTTCGCCGAGGATCTCGCCGAGCAGAGGGCTGTCGAGCGTAAACAGGTTACCTTGTACCTCCACGGGTCGCGCCATCGGGGGACTCCTCGGGAGAGAGTGATGACCGACTTCGACGTCCTGTTGCAACGCTCGATACACGAACCCCGCACTTTCGTGCGGTAAAGCACGAGCATTAGCGACCCAAAACGCCGCTTTCCGGTCGGTCGCGCGTGGTTGACCGGTCCGGAGAGTCCGTCGCCATTGGTTTTCCAGCAGTTCGAGCGATTCGCTAGCACTATCCGACCGCCGGACTCGTGCTTTACCGCACAAAAGGGTCGACGGCGGGTGGCGGTGGGCAGCCCTCGGGGATGAGATACCGCACGGAAGAGGGGCTGGATGAGTCCTCGGACGGTCGCGCGCAGGTGGGAAGCGCACGTAAGCGCCTCAAACCGGTCGGCGCTATGGCTGAAATGCGCACGAAAGCCGGTCGAGGAGCCCAGGGCGGGGGAATCGGATCACTTTCGATGGGCCATGTTCTGGAGTGGAATAGCGCACGAAAGGGAGCGGCCGGCCCGGAGCGCTCGGACACGCCCCCACGATCCCGGTTCGTGCTTTACCGCACGAAAGACCCTCGCGGCGTCGGCGAGTACGTCGAGAACCAGCCTGATCACTGAAGCGCGGGCCTGGTGCGGAAGCCCCAGAGGCTTTTGGACAGGTCGAGTTCGCCGCGGTGGGCCCGGGTCACCATGCCGGCAAAATAGGCGCCCGGGGTCAGGCGAATCTCGTCGCGCGCGCCCCGCTCCGCGGTGATCATGACAGCGATCGATGCGCCGTCGGCACCGAGTTGGTCGAGGGCATCCACCCAGGTCCCGGTGCGGATGCCGAGATCGTGTCGGAGCCTGGCCGCGGCCCGATGGAGATCCACCCAGTTCGGCCGATCGCGATCGACGTACATCGCCGTAGTCGGGAACATCGCGACTAGTTCACGGGGCGAGGTTTTGAAGTCGCTCTTCGACGGTGACGCCGGGAGATCAGCCTCAGCCTCGGGCGACCCCTCCCAATCAGAACTACGATCCCGCAAAGCTTGTACGGAATCTTGGGAAGGCTTGGTTTGTACATGTAAGAAAGGTGAGGATTTTGACCCCGAGCCGTTTGAATCTCCGGCAAACATGAACTGGTCGATCGTGTGACCGACCTGATCCTCAACCGCCGGCAAGCTAGCGAGCGCGTCCTCGTAGACCACCCTATCATGGGTCGTTCGTGCCATGGCAGCTTTCCGTGCAACCGCGTCGATAGCTTCCTGCAAATCGACCCAGTGCGAACCGGTCAGTCGCATGTCAGCCGCTTGGGCGAGAGCCTGGCCCACGATACGCCGCACCCGCGCGATCTCCTGGCGTCCACGCTTTTCGAGCCGGGAAAAGGCGGTGTGCGCCTCCGCTGCGGCTTTAAGCTCCTCGAAGCAAGCCCGCAAAGGGGAGAGATCAATTCCGTAGGCGTTTATGATCTGACCTGCCTCGCCCCGTTGGCCTCGCCGTCGACCGTGCGCCGCGTCCCGCATGCTGATGAGCGCAAGACGGCGGAGCTGGCGCAGCCGAGCCTTGATCGCGCTCTCCGTAATGCCGGCGAGCTCGGCCAAGGTGTGGTTGCTGGGCCAGGCGATCGGCTGTGCATTACCCCTGTAGTCCTCGGGGCGTGTGTACCCGATCAGGTGTTTCAGCGTCTCGAGCGCCGACGCGCTTAGGCCGACAGCGGTCTTCGCCCCATCCAGGATGCGGTGAAGCTCGTTCCGATCGATATCGCCGGCGGATTGAATGCGCGCCGCGAGCTCGCGCTCGATGTGTCGCGTCAAGGCCGAGATCGGGCGTGCCCCGGTTCGCCCCGTGAAGGCAGTTTGGGCATAAGACATCGTTCGACACTCCCGGTTGGGAGGCCGTCACCAGACAAAGCAAAAGCGTGGCGCGAGGCGCGCGATCTTGAACGGGGCCGGGGAGGGTGCTACCTACCATTACTGTTGTAGATGGCCTCACGCTTGCCGGCGTGTGGTAGCGGAGCTCCGCAGGGTGCCCGGCCTCGTGCCGGGCATTCTTTATGTGGTCACAGCCAGCTCCCTGTTTTGCCCGAATCCTTTCGGATCGGTTCGCCATCAGAAGCAGGAAAGCGGGGACGTCAGACAAGTCGGCTGACTCGTGCTTTACCGAACGAAAGCCGCATTAATTCTCGTGCTTTATCGCACGAAACCACGTGCTCGCTGCTTTTCGCCGTGCGGGCAGTCAAAGACCGAGGCGATGCGCTCCAATCTGTAGATCGAGCCACTGATCCAATGCTTGAGCGAGCAACGGCAACATGACGACGACCAAGCGGCGACGATCATCAGGATCCGGTCCACGGCAGACATAGCCCAGCGCCTCAATATTCTCGATGTGTCGAAGTGCTGTCGTCGTCGATCCGCCACTTAGACCGCAAAGCTGCGAAACCGCGAGCACGCGCTGTTCGTGCGTGGCAACGTAGAGCTCCAAGATCATATCCCAGCTAGGATCGTAGAATCTTACGCCGGCGAGTCTTGTTGCCCTGCGACGGCGCCCCGCCAGTATCGCCTTGGCAGCCACAAGGCGGCGCTCATCGCCCTCGTCGTTTGATCCTCGAGCGGTCAGCAGCGTGTCTTCGATCGCCTTGCGAGGAAGGCGGACGACAACCTCTATTAGCTCATCTCCTCTAGATGCCGTAGCCATGATCGTCTCAATCCATTTCGGAGGTAAGGCTCGGCCGACTGCGGCAAGCGCCGCGTGCCAAGGGCGAGGGCTCCGAGCGCCAGGTAGGCGTATACTCCGAGCCCGGTGTGATATGCGAAGAGCGGGACATGCGGCAAAAGCGCGCCGCAGACGCTCATGAAGAGGTTGGCGAGTGCGAAACCGGCCGCCCAGATCGGCCAGAAGCGGACTGTGGTTATTCCGAGCCAGAAGAAGCTGCTCGCGACGGCCGCATCGATCGACAGCGTAAGGATCTCGGCCGGGGCGAAATACCCGGCGTTTCGAAGGCGAAGAGCCGTCGTCACCAGGGATGCCAGCAGGTTGACCGCCGCACCGACCCGCTCAGGGCGACCTCCCCTCACTGCCGCGTAACCACAGACGAGTAGCAGCATCGTGTTGAACGTGAACGCGAGACACACCTCAAGCGACATCGGCTCTCCTAACTAAGCCAGCTAGACTGGGTTTCCCACCATCTCTGTCAAGATGCCCATTGGGGGCTTGGGCGCGCCTTCTCCCCAATTGGTCTCGGTCAACCCAAGCTGACGACCGACCTTCTCGATCGATTGGTGCGCCCGCATCGCCATCTGGTCCTGGCTGTC
Organism: uncultured Sphingomonas sp.; assembly: GCA_964235525.1. GTDB lineage: Bacteria > Pseudomonadota > Alphaproteobacteria > Sphingomonadales > Sphingomonadaceae > Sphingomonas. The sequence goes on from CAXSEO010000059.1 coordinate 7,772, forward strand.
GACCAGCGCAGCCAGCGCTGACACCGTCGCCTTGACCGTGCGCTGAGTCATGGCTGGAGAAACGCCGTGCACTTCCGCGGCGTCTAACGCGGTGAGAAGAAATTGCGCGGTGTCGCGCGCGGCGAGATTGATGGATCGCTCTGCCCTTCGAAGCTCGTCTGCGATGATCCGGCTCGTGTTCGCTAGTCCTTGCATTGCGCCTCCTCGGGCGGTGGATGCCCGCTATAATGGTTTCAAACCGAGCAGGACGAGTAGCGTCACGATCGCCATGCCGGCGGCGGTGAGCCCCAAGGGGGTCGCGATCGAGATGATCGCGATCCACGAGGCGACCTGCTTCCAGGTGAGCATGTTCGCTGCCGCCCCTGCGGTCGGCAGGGGAGGGGGAAGCGGGAAAGTAGGCTTGGGGGAAGGTAGGTCGGTTGCAGGGGGTAAAGGCTCTACCCCGGCGTCACGGTCCGCAAGCAGGCGCGCGGCGTCGAAGCGGCTCGCCACGCCGAGCAGATTGTTGGCCTTCAACAATTGCTTATCCACCGCACGGTGGCTGCTACCGGTGGCCGCGGCGATTTCCTTCGAGCTGCGGTTCTGGAGCACCAAACGGAGGTACGCTCGTTGTCGCTCGGTCAGGAGGGCCACCCGATCCGGGGCGTTCAAGTTGGTTCTCGATGGGGGCGGGTTCCGCTCGGCGGGGCTGGCGCCAGGCTCGGTGGTCAGCATGTTGAGACTCCGATCGCAGTTCGGAACGGCTCCGCTCCGGATTACGGGTTGCCCGGACCAACGCAACAGGCTCTGTTGCCCGGTACGACCATCGGAGCCGTTAGGCGGATCGGCGGGAACATCCGGTGTCGCGTGGTTCTGCTTCTTG
>CAXSEO010000060.1:0-8631 GCA_964235525.1 uncultured Sphingomonas sp.
TTGTCGGCATGGGCGAGACGCGCGCCGACCGGGTCGGGTTCGTCCACGCGCTCGCCACGCTGCCGCGCCACCCGGAAAGCGTCACTGTCAACGCGCTGGTGCCGATCCGCGGCACGTCGCTCGGCGACATGATGGCCGGCGAAAGCCTCGCGGTCGATCAGGTCATCCTGGAACTGGAATAGGCCGCCCCAGCATCAGCGCGGCGCGGACCGTCCGGCACACCAGCTCGTCGCGCTGGTTGAGACCGTGGTGCTCGAACGTCACCACGCCCTGCCCCGGGCGCGACGCCGACGGGCGGAGCGCCTTGACCTCCGTCTCGACCCGGATCGTGTCGCCCGCGAACACCGGCTTGGGGAACACCGTCTCACTCATCCCCAGGTTCGCCACCGTCGTCCCGAACGTCGTGTCCTGCACCGACAGCCCGATCACCAGCCCCAGCGTAAATAGCGAGTTGACCAGCGGCCGCCCGAACTCGGTCGTCGCCGCATAGGCGTGGTCGATGTGAATGGCAGCCGGGTTATAGGTCAGCGCGCTAAACAGCATGTTGTCCGACTCCAGCACCGTCCGCCGCACCTCGTGCGCGAACCGCTGCCCCACGCTGAACTCGTCGAACCATAACCCCGTCACTTGCGCTTCTCCCCTCGCCCACGCCCGCCTATAGCGCGCCCAAGCAGGAGAGAAACATGCGCGAAGCCGCGATCGTCAGCACCGCCCGCACCCCGATCGGAAAGGCGTATCGAGGCGCGTTCAACATCACCGAAGGCCCTGTGCTCGCCGCGCATGTGATGAACGCCGCCGTCGAGCGCGCCGGCATCTACCCCGACCGGATTGACGACGTGTTCTGGGGCACGGGCAACCAGTGGGGAACGCAAGGTGGCAATCTGGGGCGGATGGCGCTGTTCGCCGCCGGGCTGCCCGACAGCGTCCCCGCGGTCACGCTCGACCGCAAATGCGGCTCGGGGCTGACCGCGGTCGCGCTCGCGGCACGGTCGATCATCGCGGGCGACATCGACGTGGCGCTGGCGGGCGGGAGCGAGTCGATCAGCCTGACGGTCACCCCCGACGCGCCGCGCGTCGTCAACCAGACCGTGCGCGACAAGCGGCCCGAGGCGTACGCGCCGATGATCGAGACCGCCGAAATCGTCGCCGACCGCTACGGCATCACCCGGGAAGCGCAGGACGAATACGCCGCCCGCAGCCAGCAACGCGCGGCAGCGGGGCTCCAGGCGGGCGCATTCACCGCCGAGATCGCAGCCATCACCGTCGAACGCGCGCTGTTCGACAAGGCGGGCGCTCGCACCGGGACCGAGACGGTGACCGTCAGCGCCGACGAGGGCATCCGCCCCGGCACCACCGTCGAGGCGCTGAGCGGCCTCAAGACGGTGTGGAAGGGCGGCGAGTTCAGCGGCGAGGGCAAAAACGTCACGGCGGGTAATGCCAGCCAGCTGTCCGACGGCGCGGCCGCGCAGATCGTCATGGACCGCGCCACCGCCGAGGCCGAAGGGCGCGAGGTGCTGGGCGTCTATCGCGGGTTCCAGGCGGCGGGCTGCGCGCCGGAGGAGATGGGCATCGGCCCGGTGTTCGCGATCCCCAAGCTGCTCGCGCGCGCGGGGCTTGCGGTGGACGACATTGGCCTGTGGGAGCTCAACGAGGCGTTCGCGTCGCAGTGCCTGTATTGCCGCGATCACCTCGGCATCGATCCGGAGCGGTACAACGTCAACGGCGGCGCGATCGCAATCGGGCACCCGTTCGGGATGACGGGGTCGCGGCTGGTTGGCCACGCGCTGATCGAGGGGCGCAGGCGCGGGGTGCGCTGGGTGGTGGTGTCGATGTGCACGGCGGGCGGGATGGGCGCGGCGGGGTTGTTTGAGCTGGTCTGAGGCGCGGCCCGCGCCGCTCGCGCCACAGCGCGGCCGGCCAGTTCGGCCAGCGGGTCGGCATCGACGAACCCGTCTGACGTCGGCTTCGCTGACGTCGCGCCTGCCAGTTGCATTCTGCTACCTATGAGCCGATACCTCTCTCAAAGGAGATGCACTCATGTCCACTATTCTCATCACCGGCGCTTCGTCGGGACTGGGCGAAGGCTTCGCGCGCGCGCTGGCGGCGGAGGGGCAGGCGTTGATCCTGACGGCGCGTCGCGTCGACCGGCTGGAAGCATTACGCGCGGAGCTGACCGCGAAGCGCGGCATCGCCGTGGAGGTGATCGCCGCCGACCTCGGCGCGCCCGACGGGCCGGAGCAGGTGATGCGCGCGGTCGAGGCGCGCGGGCTCGCCGTCGACACGCTGATCAACAACGCAGGCTTCGGCACGCGCGGCGCGTTCGCGCAAGCCGACGCGGCGGCGCAGCTTGGCATGATAGACCTCAACTGTCGCGCGCTGGTCGCGCTGTCGCGCGCGGTGCTGCCGGGGATGGTCGCGCGGGGCTCGGGCGGCATCCTCAACATCGCGTCGACCGCCGCGTTTCAGCCTGGGCCGTGGATGGCGGTCTATTATGCGAGCAAGGCGTTCGTGCTGAGCTTTTCGGAGGCGCTGCACGAGGAGGTGCGCGGGACCGGCGTCCACGTCGCCGCGCTCTGCCCCGGCCCGACCCGCACCGAGTTCGCGGACGTGGCCGGAATGCACGACAGCGCGCTGTTCGAGCGGCTGGCGGGCGACCCGGACGCGGTGATCCGCGACGGGCTGGCGGCGCTCAAGGCGAACCGTGCGGTCAAGGTGTCGGGCGCGGCGAACGCGGCGTTCGCCGGCTCGATCCGCTTCACCCCGCGAGTCTTGGCGCGCCGCATTGCGGGCGGATTACAGAAGCGGCGGTGAGCGACCTAATAGAGGTGCCGGGGATCAGGGACCGCCTATGTCGATCAAAGCGATCGTGCTGCTCATCGCCGGTTTGCTGTTCCTCGGCGCGGCCGCGACCACCGCGTGGCAAACGTCGCGCTTCCTTGCGAGCAGCCTCGTGGTCGACGGGCGGATATTGGCACTAAGGGCGGGTGGTCGGGATCAACCCGGCCTTGCTCGCTGTCGGTATGGCTAGTCCGCCTCTCAATTTTCGCGCGACACAAGCAATTATGGACGCGCCCGCGATCGTATTGATGACCGGCATGACGGTGGCCTGCAAGCCGGGGCGGGCATCGCTGGGCTTGTCGGCTATTTGCGATAGGCCGCGTCGGCGAGGGTCGTCACGTCGATAGACTATCGACGTTCACAGCTGATGCAAGCTCAGGTCTGACGTTCATTCGGCGAACAGCAGCACCGGCGTTTCCAGATAGCGCTTCACCGCCTGGACATAGCTCGCCGCGTTCCAGCCGTCGACGACGCGGTGGTCGCAGCTGATCGACAGGTTCATGAGCTTCGCGCGGCGTATGTCGTCGCCGTCAAACATTGGGCGCTCGACGATCTTGTTGGGGCCGATGATCGCCACTTCCGCCATTTCGACACTCTTTGTACCACCGGTAATCGACCTCGACGATTTTTATGTCTCTGAGGTCTGTTGAATGTTTTTGCCTAGAAGGGGCGAATGTACTCTCGCGATGCACGCTCAATGTACTCGGGAAAAAGCCAGAGCTCGAGTCGCGGGCTCCGGCCCCAAGAGCAAGGGCCGTCGGATTGCCTTGGGCGCGCGGCCAGGTGAAGATTGCTTTCTCAAACGCTGACCGCCTGCTCAAACTGCAAGCCTGAATATGGTCGATTCAGCCTGACGGTGATAATGCGCGATCGCGGCGTACCGGTCGTGCTGCGCCACTACGGGATCACCTGCCATCCGCCGCCCAGCGCCCGGTAGAGTGTCACCAGGCTTGTCTCGATGCGACCATTGGCCTGCGCGATACCGTTCTGGCTACTGAGCAGGGTCGTTTGTGCCGCGATCACGTTCAGATAATCGCTCGCCCCCGCCCGATATTGTTGGTCGGCCAAGGAAAGCGCACGTTCATTGGCTGTGTTCGTCGACACGGCGTCGGCTCGGGTCTGCTGCGCCCGGGCGTAGCCGGTGAGCGCGTTGTCGACGTCGTGCCAAGCCTGTAACACCGTCTTGCGATAGGCAAGCGCGGCCTGGCGCTGCTGCGATCGACGCAGGTCAAGCGTTCCGCGCAGCTCGCCACCGTGGAAGATCGGCAGGCTCAGCATGGGCGCGATCGAGAAAAAGCGCGACGCGAAGTCGAACAGATTGAACCTGTGCAGGCTGTCATAGCCGCCATCACCGGTAAGCGAGAAGCTGGGGTAAAAGGAGGCGACCGCGACGCCGGTCTGCGCGGTCGCGACGTGCAGCCTCGCCTCTGCCTCGCGGATGTCGGGACGTCGACGCGCAAGGTCGCTCGGCAAGCCGATCGGGATTGTGGGCGGCACCGGCGGCTGCCGGCCCGATTGCCGCGCCAGCTCCGCAACCAGCGTGCGCGGCGGCTCGGCCAGCAACAGCCCGATAGCGTTCGTCATCTGCGCCTCTTGGGAAAGAAGGTCGGGCAGGCTCTGCTGAGCGGTAGAGAGCTGCACGTCATTCTGGGCGACGTCCAACGACGAGGCGGACCCCACCGCGACGCGCTGCCGGACCAGCATGCCGCGCTTCTGAACGGCACCGATGTTCTGCCGTACGATTTGCTCCTGGAGCTGTTCTTGGCGTAACTGGAAGTAATCCTGCGCGAGTTCGGCGCTCGCGGAAAGCGCAATGCCGCGGCGATCCTCGATCTGCGCCTGCGTGGTGGCATCGGCCGCCTCGATCGTACGGCGGATGCGGCCGAACAGGTCGATCTCCCAGCTGGCCGAGACCTGCGGCCGATACTCGTCGAACTCGAGCTGCGCTCCCGGAGCGGGCAGCGTATTGGCGACGGTGGGGCTGTTCGGACTTTCGCGCTGATGGGTATAGGTAACGGTCGCGTCGATCTGGGGCAACGCATCGGCCGCGCTGACCCGGCGCTGCGCCCGGGCTTGCAAAACGCGTTCCGACGCGGTCTGGAGATCGATATTCTGCGTGGCCAGCCGATCGATCAGCGAGGTCAGCTCGGGGTCGTCGAAGCAGGTCCACCATGCGACGTCGACCGCCCCGTCGGACGTCCGGCTTGCAATATCGGCCGGCTCGTCGCCGAACCTCGCCGGCGCGGGGACGGCTGACGGCACGAAGTTCGGTCCGACCGTGCAGCCCGCCACCAGCGCCGCCGCCGCGATCATGCCCAGTCGATGGGCGAAGCCAAGGTGTCCGGCGCTCATTGCATGTGACCTCCCGGAACCGGCATGGCTACCTGCGTCGAGCGATCACCCGCCCGCCGCTGCTCGGCCACCACGTTGTCGAGATCGGTGTCGACGATCGTCTCGACCGACATGCCGACGCGCAGCAGGCGCGCCAGCGGCTGGTTAGGCGCCACGACGATCCTGACCGGCAGGCGCTGGACGATCTTGGTGAAGTTACCGGTCGCATTGGTGGCCGGGATCGGCGAGTAGCTCGTCCCCGTCGCGGCGGGCAGGCTCTGCACGAAGCCGTCGAGCCAGACATCATAAGCGTCGACGTGGATGCGCGCGTGCTGGCCCGGACGCATGTGGCGGAGCGCGAGCTCTCGGTAGTTGGCGACGATGTAGACCGCATCCAGCGGGACCAGCACCATGACCGCGGAACCGGGCGTGACGTAGTCGCCGACCTGCACGGAGCGCTGACCGACGGTGCCGTCGAACGGTGCGACGATCCGGGTGTAGCTGAGATTGAGGCGAGCCTGCTCGACCGCCGCGTAATCGGCATCCGCCCTGGCCAGCGCGGACTTGCGGCTGGCGCGCAGCCCGAGCAGCTGAAGCCTGGTGCCGTTGAGATTGGCGTTCGCCGACTTCAGCGTCGCCTGATCCGACGCCAGTTGCGAGACGGCCGTCTGGCGCTGTTCCACGCTGCTCGCGCCGGTGGTGCTCAGCTCGGTATAGCGTTGCGCGCGGGGCTCCGACACGATCAGAGCGGCTTGCGCCTGGGCGATCTGCGCCTCCGCCTGACTGATCAGCGCCGGCTGCCGCTTGACCTGCGCGGACGCCTGCTCGGTCAGCGCCGCGTCGGACTTGTAGGTCGCCAGTGCCTGGTCGAGCGCGACCCGGTAGGGGCGGTCGTCGATGGTCAGCAGCAGCTGGCCGGCCCGCACCGCTTCGTTGTCGGCCACATGGACCGCCGCGACCTGCCCGGAAATCTGTGGGGCGATGTTGGCGTAGCGTACCCCGACATAGGCGTCGTCGGTCTTCGTGTCGCTATGGGGCGCGAACAGCAGCAGCAGAACGACGGCGACGAAGCCCAACACGACGGCGCTCCCAAGCAGCCAGGGCCAAAGCGGTTTCTTGGGCGGCGGCGGGGCACCGTCTCCTTCGGGCTTGCCGGCACCGGTTGCCTTGGTGTCGGGAGGCTTGTTCCCCGCGTCACCCTTCTGGTCTGCGTCGTCCGCCATATCCGCATTTCCTCAGTGCTGGGCCATGACGATGCGCGGCGGGTAGGTTCGGACGGGAAGGATCGCGAGCACCAGGATCAGCACCACGACGAGCGCGCCCATCACCAGATAGGTGTCGCTCGTCACTAGGGTGGTAACCTGCGCGTTGACCACGTTGCCGAGCGTCTCGAGCGCGCCCGGTGAGCTCGGCGCGCCGTTCGGCATCAGCGGCGGCGGCTGCCCGCCCGGGAGCGGAGCCGCTTGGATGAGCGACAAGCGCTGTTGACCGATCAGGTCGACGATGCGGCCGCGGTGCATCCCGCCGCGCCAGCGCGTGATGAGTTCGGTCACCCACACGCCGATCGCCTCAGCGACCGCTCGCGGGGCGTTGACCAGGCCGGCTGCGAACGGCCCTTCCTTCGGGTCCCGGATGGCGTTGGTCGCGATCATCAGCAGCGACATGACGACGAACGCGGAGCCGAACGACTGGAGCAGCTGCCAGAGATAGAATTGGTCGCGCGACCAGCTGCTGTCGAGGCGGGCGGCACCGATGCAGGCGATCAGGATCGAGGCGAACCCGACGAAGCCGATCCAGCGCGCGTCGACATGCTTGAGGTTGAGCAGCACTGCCGCGAGCGGCAGGAAGATCAGCTGGGTCATCGCCACTTCGAGCGTGAGAAACTGCGCTTGCAGCGACCGGTAGCCCCGGACCTGCTCGAGGAACGCGACCGGGATCCCGCTGCTCGACGTGGAGACCACGAGGAAGAGGATGAGCGCGACGATCCCGTAAGCGAAGTTGCGACGCTTGAGCAGCGCGAGCAGGAACAACGGCTGCGGCGCGGTGAGCTCACGCACGATCAGCAGCGGGATGGCGAGCGCGGATAGCAGCGTCAGGACGCTGATGACGGGCGAGTTGAACCAGTCCAGCCGGTCGCCCTGCTCGAGCACGACCGCGAGACTGCCGAACCCGACCGCGACGAGCAGCATGCCCGGCCAATCGAATTTCTTCAGCATCTCGTATTTGGGCTGATCCTGATCCGCGCCCCACCAGACGAGCACGGCGGCGACGGCCGCGAAAGGAATGGCTTGAAAGAAGATGAAGCGGAAATCTCCCACCTGGTCGACCCAGAGACCCGCGAGACTGTTGGCGAGGTTGGGCGCGAACGTCGCGGAAAGCGCGTACGCCGCCAGTCCGTAAAGCCGGATCGGCGGCGCGAGCACACGCAGCGCCACCGTCATGAGCAGCGGGATGGTCAGACCGCCGGCGAAGCCCTGCAGCAGCCGCATCCCGAGCAGCGGTTCGGGACCATGGCAAAAGGGTATGATGAGCGTCGGAACCGGCGACAGTAAGATGACGAACAGCGCGAAGCGGCGGATCGTGAAGATTACGCCGAGGGTCGGTGCGATCGCCATGCCGGTCACTTCGCCAACGACGTACAGCGTCGGCAGCCAGACCGAGACGTCGCTATCGATGCCGACCTCCCCGCCGATGTCGGCGATCGCGGTCGTCGTCAGCACGTCGTTGAGCTGCACCGACATCACCGCCACAAGCACCCCGAGCAGGCCGATCAGCGGTGCGACTTTCATCGACCTATCCGACGCGGTTGCATGAGAGGAAGGTCGCCGTTCCAAATATCGGAAAGCCGGGTTCGAACTCCATCGAAAGAGCCGACCAGCGCATCTCGCTCAACCCCCCGGTGACATGCATCTTGATCCGCTGTCGAGTGGCTGACCGTGCCAGCGAAGCAGGACGGACCGCTCGGCAAGCGCAGCCCCGAGCAACCGCGCTGCGCGCGCCAGCAGCCAATTCTTCTCTCCAGGAGGCGAGGTCTGGTCGCAAGCTTGCATGCTGTGCCAATCCTCATCGCCGTCAACGCCGATTGCGGCGCTAGGTGATATCGCGAATAGCCGGCACCGCTCTTGGAACATTGATCTAAGCTAAAATCAGGTCGATGGACTCGGAAACTTGCAGCACGTTCTCCGACGTCCTGGCTGCCAGCGCCGAGCCCGAGGAAAACTCGATTATCTGAGGTCGTGGCGCATACGGTGCGGCCGAAGCCAAGCGCGACGTGCCGTTCTCCGCGCCTACCGCATCGAGCACGCCTCGCTCGACCCAGCCCTCGAAACGCCGCTTTGCTGCCTGATCCCGGCTAAACCGATCTTCGGAAACTAGCCTGACCTTGCCAGCGACAATCGAACCAGCTCTCGGTCGTGCCCCGGGACGTGGTGTAGCTGAGGGGTGGCCATCGGAGATCTTCGG
>CAXSEO010000061.1:0-8617 GCA_964235525.1 uncultured Sphingomonas sp.
TGGTCAACACCGGCGCGCCCACCAAGCGCTACGACCCCGCCAACCCGTCCGCCGACAAGGACGGCAATGTCTATGAGGCGGGCGTCGACGAGACGCAGGAGCTGGTCGACATGATGGAAACAGCGCGGGGATATCAGAACAATGTCGAGGTGATGAACACCGCCAAGTCGCTGATCCTCGACACGCTCAAGATGGGACGATGACGGTGACCACTTCCAGCTTCGACACGACGCTCGCCGGTCTCGGCATCCAGACCACCGCCGCCGCCGCCGCGCAGGCAGCGACCACCGCGAACGCGGCCGCGGGCAAGACCACGCTCGGCCAGGCGGATTTCCTCAAGCTGCTGACCGCGCAGATGAGCAACCAGGACCCGTTCAACCCGGTCGATAACACCCAGATGATCGCGCAGATGGCGCAGTTCTCGTCGGTGGCGGGCATCTCGCAGATGAACACCACGCTGTCCGCGATCGCCACCAAGCTCGGCGCGACCTCGACCGGCGACGCGATGAACTATGTCGGCAAGTCGGTGCTGACGCAGGGCAACACCGCCTATGCGCGCAGCGCGGGCGGCATCGCGGGCGCGGTCGAGCTCGACGGCACCGCCACCGACGTCACGGTGACGATCGCGGACAAGACCGGAGCGACGCTCAAGACGCTGTCGCTCGGGCGGCAGGCGGCGGGGACGGTCAATTACGACTGGGACGGCACCACCGATGCGGGCGCGGGGGCGGGCAGCGGCCCGTTCACCGTCACCGCGACCGCCGCCAACGCGGGCACCACCGTCACCAGCCGCAATCTCGTCTGGGCGCCCGTCCAGTCTGTCTCGCTGCCCGCGGGCGGCACTCCCACCCTCAACGTCACCGGCCTCGGCACGGTCGACGTCTCCGCCGTCCGCCAGGTCGGCTGACCCCCCCTTCAAGGAGCAAACCCGATGTCCTTTTACACCTCGCTTTCCGGCCTGCAGGCGTCGCAGACCGATATGTCGGTGATCAGCCACAACCTCGCCAACGTCTCCACCGCGGGCTTCAAGAAGAGCCGCAGCGAGTTCGCGGACGTGATCGCATCCAACCTCGCGTCCGACCCCACCAAGTCGGTCGGCTCGGGCGTGGTGGTGAAGGCGAACCGCCAGCTGTTCACCGAGGGCAATCTGACGACCACCTCGTCGGCGCTGGATCTCACCATCTCGGGTGACGGATTCTTCGCGGTCAAGACGGCGGGCGGCAACCCGACCGTTGACTACACCCGCAACGGTCGTTTCCTGGTCGACACCAACCGCAACGTCGTCGACGCGCAGGGCAGCCTGTTGCAGGTTTATCCGGTCGACAGCGACGGCAACGCCACCGCGACCGGCACCGACGGGCTGATGAACCTGCAGCTGCCGCAGACCAGCGGCGTGCCCAAGGCGTCGACCGCGGTGGCGCTGGACGTCAACCTGTCGTCCGCCGCGGCCGCGCCGACCGCGACGTTCGATCGTACCAACCCCGCGACCTACAACAACGCCACCGCGACCACCGTGTTCGACGCGAGCGGCAACGCGGAGACGATGACGAACTATTACGTCCGCCAGCCGTCCGCGAGCGGTGCGACCTCGACCAGCTGGTCGGTCTATTCCTATCTCGGCAGCCAGCAGCTGACCGTGGGCGGCTCGGCCGCGCCGCAGACCATGACCTTCGACAGCAAGGGCGTGCTGACCGCGCCCGCCGCGCCGATCGCGTTCGACCCGGTGACGCCCGCGGGCAGCACGACGGCGCAGGCGCTCAGCCTAGATTACAGCGGCTCGACGCAGGTCTCCTCGGCATTCTCGGTCGCCTCGCGCACGCAGGACGGCAAGGCGGCGGGGCAGCTGTCGGGCGTGTCGGTCGACGATGCGGGCGTGGTCACCGCCAGCTTCTCGAATGGCGACAACAAGAAGCTCGGCATGGTCGCGCTGGCGAACTTCAACGATCCGACCGGCTTGCGCCAGATCGGCAACAGCTATTGGGCGTCGACCGGCATCTCGGGCAGCCCCAAGATGGGGAGCGCGGGCGAGAACGGCTATGGCGGGCTGATGAGCGGGACGCTGGAGGGCTCCAACGTCGACATCACCGAGGAGCTGGTCAACCTGATCGCGGCGCAGCGCAACTTCCAGGCGAACGCCAAGGCGCTCGATACGCAAAGCCAGATCAGCCAGACCATCTTCGACATCCGCAGCTAGGGCTGATCACTCGTGACTTGCCGCATTCCCAACCCGTTCGCGCTGAGCCTGTCGAAGCCCGCCCTGCGCTCTCGAGCGTGGGCCGCCCTTCGACAAGCTCAGGGCGAACGGGGCTTGGGTTCCAGCCTTTCGGGGGCCTGAGATGGACAAGCTCATCTACACCGCCGCGTCGGGGCTCAAGGCGCGGCTGTCCGCGCAAGCGGCGATCGCCAACAACATGGCGAACGCGTCGACGACCGGGTTTCGCGCCGACCGCGCGGTGTTCGACCGGGTGGAGGTGCAGGGGCCGGGCTTCGCCGACCGCGCGCCCGCGGGCGAGGAGGTGACCGACTGCGACCGTACGGCGGGCGCGATGCAGCAGACCGGGCGGCCGCTCGACGTGGCGGTGACCGGCGACGCGTGGATCTCGGTGCAGGCCCCCGACGGCTCCGAAGCCTATACGCGAAGGGGTGATCTGGAGGTCGCGCCCTCGGGCGTGCTGCAGACGGGCGACGGCTATCCGGTGATCGGCGGCTCCGGCCCGATCACGGTGCCGCCTTACTCGTCGCTGTCGATCGCCGAGGACGGCTCGATCAGCATCGTGCCGCAGGGCGGCGACCCGAAGAACCCGCAGGTGCTCGACCGGATCAAGCTCGCGGACGCCAAGGGGTCGACCACGGTCAAGGGGCTCGACAACCTGCTCCGCGTCAAGGGCGGCGGCGCGCTGCCCGACGACCTCGACGCCAAGGTACAGGGCGGCGCGCTCGAAGGCTCCAACGTCAACATGACACAGGCGCTGGTCGACATGATCGACAACCAGCGCTCCTACGAGGTCGAGGCCAACATGATGAAGTCGGCCAAGGACCTGGACGAAAGCGGCGCGTCGACGATGCGGCTTCCCGGCTGATGCTGTTCAGCTTCGCCGAACCGCGCGGCACCGGCCCGCTCCCCCACCCGGCCACCCAGCTAGGCTACTCTTGTGGGTGGCCGGGTGGGGGAGCGGGCCGGTGCCGCATCGGCGTGAGCCGATCAAACAAAGGAGTTACCCAATGACCTCCGCCGCCATGCACATCGCGCGCACCGGGCTCGACGCCCAGGATATGCGCATGCGGGTGATCTCGAACAACCTCGCCAACGTCAACACGACCGGGTTCAAGAAGGACCGCGCCGCGTTCGAGACGCTGGCGTACCAGACGGTGACCGAGCCTGGCGCGCCGTCCACCGCCGAGACCAGATACGCGACCGGGCTCAACCTCGGCACCGGCGTCCGCGTGCAGGGGACGGCGCGGATCGACACCGAAGGCGCGATGGAGACGACCGGCAACAGCCTCGACCTCGCGCTCGACGGCGACGGCTATTTCCAGGTGCAGCTGCCGGGTGGCCAGCTCGGCTACACGCGGGCGGGCAATTTCTCGCGCTCCGCAGAAGGGCTGCTCGTCACCAGCGAGGGCTATCAGGTGCAGCCCGGCATCACCGTGCCGCAAGGCGCGACCGGGATCACGATCGGCACCGACGGGACGGTGTCGGCGACCGTCGCGGGGCAGACCGAGCCCGCGACGCTGGGGCAGATCCAGGTCGCGAACTTCCCCAACGCGGCGGGGCTGAAATCGACCGGCGACAATTACCTGGTCGAGACCGCCGCCAGCGGCGCGCCCAACCTCGGCGTCGCCGGGCAGGACGGGCGCGGCAATGTCCGCCAGGGCATGCTGGAGGGCTCCAACGTCAACGTCGTCGAGGAGCTGGTCGACATGATCGAGACCCAGCGCGCCTATGAGGTGAACAGCAAGATGATCTCGGCGAGCGACGACATGCTCAAATATGTCAACCAGAACATCTGATGCGCGGCGCTCCCATCCTGCTCGCCATCGCCCTGCTGCCCGCGCCCGCCGGGGCGCGGCTGCTCAAGCACAAGGCCCCGCCCGAGGACTTCACCGCCGTGCGCGCGCCCGTCGCCCCGCCCGCGCCCGCGCCCGCCAACGGCTCGATCTTCCAGTCGACCGACGGCTATGCCGCGCTGTACGAGGGGACGCGCGCGAAGCGGGTCGGCGATCCGCTGACCATCGTGCTGGTCGAGAACACCGCCGCGTCCAAGTCCGCGACCTCCAAGCTCGACTCCTCGGGGGGGTTCGGCATCACCCCGCCGACCACCGGCGCGCTGTCGCTGTTCAAGGGCACGGACGCGAGCGTGTCGGGCAACCGCAACTTCAACGGCGGCGGCACGGCGGGCCAGGCCAACTCGCTGTCGGGCGAGGTGAGCGTCACGGTGGCGCAGGTGCTCCCCAACGGCACCATGCTGGTCCAGGGCGAGAAGCGGGTGACGCTCAACCGTGGCGACGAGTGGGTCCGCATCAAGGGGCTGGTCCGCACGGCCGACATCGCCACCGACAACCGCGTGCTGTCGACCCGCGTCGCGGACGCGCAGATCAGCTATACGGGCAAGGGCGACGTCGCGCGCGCGAGCCGGCAGGGCTGGCTCAGCCGCTTCTTCGGCGTGATCAGCCCATTCTGATGCACGGGTTGGTAACCATGCGTGGGGCAGGGTGCCGGGCATGATCCGTCGCTTTCTGTTCGCGCTCCTCGCGCTGCTCGCGTCCACTCCGGCGCAGGCCGATCGCATCAAGGACCTCGGCACGTTCCAGGGGATCCGGTCGAACCAGCTGACCGGCTATGGCATCGTCGTCGGGCTGCCGGGGACGGGCGACGACAATCTCGAATATACCGTGCAGAGCCTTAAGGCGGTGGCGTCGCGGTTCGGCTTGCAGCTGCCCTCGACGGTCAACCCCGGCATGAAGAACGCCGCCGTGGTGATGATCACCGCTGAGCTGCCGCCGTTCGCCAAGCCGGGCCAGCGGCTCGACATCACCGTCGCCTCGATGGGCAAGGCCAAATCCCTGCGCGGCGGCTCGCTGATCATGACGCCGCTGCTCGGCGCGGACGGGCAGATCTATGCGATGGCGCAGGGCAATCTTGCGGTCGGCGGGCTCGGCGCGGAGGGCGCGGACGGGTCCAAGATCGTCGTCAACGTTCCCTCATCGGGGCGCATTCCCGAGGGCGCGACGGTGGAGCGCGCGGTCGCGACCGGGTTCGACAGCGCGCCGACGCTCACCTTCAATCTCGCGCGCGCGGACTTCACCACCGCGCAGAACGTCGCGGGCGCGATCAACCGGCGGCTCGGCCCCGGCTCCGCGCAGGCGCTCGACGCGGTGTCGATCGCGGTCAAGGCGCCGATGGGCGCGGACGTGCGCGCGACGATGATGTCGACCGTCGAGAACCTCGAGGTGGTCGCCGCCGAGCCGCCCGCCCGCGTGATCGTCAACGCGCGCACGGGAACGGTGGTGATCAACTCGGCGGTGCGGGTCGGCCCGGCGGCGGTCAGCCACGGCAAGCTGACCGTCCGCATCGACGAGAAACCGCAGGTCAGCCAGCCCGCGCCGCTCAGCCAGGGGCAGACCGTCGTCACCCCCAACAGCTCGGTCGCGGTCGAGGAGGAACACAAGCCGATGTTTCTGCTCGCGCCCGGCCCCAAGCTCGCCGACATCGTCAAGGCGGTGAACGCGATCGGCGCGTCGCCCGCCGACCTCGTCGCGATCCTCGAGGCGCTCAAGGAAGCGGGCGCGCTCAAGGCGGAGTTGATCGTGCTGTGACGACGCCCATCGCTCCGATCGCGCCCCCGTCCGGCGACACGACCCGCCTCAAATCCGCCGCCAGCCTGAAGGCGGCGGGGCAGAAGTTCGAGGCGGTGTTCACGGGCATGATGCTCAAATCGATGCGGCAGGCCAAGCTGGCCGACCCGCTGTTTGACTCCAAGGCGATCGACACGTTCAGCGAGATGCAGGACGCGCAAGTCGCCAAGTCGATGGCCGAACACACTCCGCTCGGCATCGGAAAGGCCATGACCGATTTCCTGAGCGCGAAGCAATCCGATCTTAACCCGGCCGCGCCTAACCCGGCCAAATGAGCGATCTGCTGTCCATCGGCGCAAGCGGCGTGCGGGCCTACCAGTCCGCGCTCGGCACCGTGTCGGACAACATCGCCAACGCGAACACCCCCGGCTATACCCGACGCGCGACCACGCTGGCGGAGGTGATCTCCACCGGCGGCAGCATCACCCAATCGCGCTCGGTCCAGCAGAACGGCGTCATTGCGACCGGGGTGTCGCGATCGGCGGATGCGTTCAAGGTGGCGGCGGTGCGGGTCGCGGGGTCCGATCTGGCGCGCACGCAGACCGCCGCGACCTGGCTGGGGCAGGTGCAGGACGCGCTGACCGGCAACGCGCTCGGGGACCAGCTGACCGGCTTCTTCGCAGCCGCGACGACGCTCAGCGCCGACCCGACCTCCACCGCCGCGCGCTCGGCGATGCTGGAAGCGGGAACGGGGGTCGCCAACGCGTTCGCGGGCACCGGCCGCGCGCTCGATCAGGCCGGGTCCGACCTCGACGGCACCGCCGACGACGCGGCCGCGAAAGTCGACTCGCTCGCGACCGCGCTGGCCAAGGTCAATGACGGGCTCGGTCGCGCCGCGCCCGACAGCGCAGCGGGCGCGGGGCTGGCGGATTCGCGCGACCAATTGCTCGAACAGATGAGCGCGCTGACCGACACCGACGTCCAGACCGACCAGCTCGGCCGCGCCACCGTACGCGTCGGCGGCGCGGCCGGGCCGGTGCTGGTCGAGGGCACCGAGGCGGGGTCGCTCACCTATGCACGCAGCGACACCGGCAACGTCTCGTTCGCGGTCCACTTCGACGCGAAGAGCAGCGTCGTCATGCCCAACGGCGGCGCGCTGGCGGGCATCGCCGACGCGGGTACGCGGATCAGCGACGCGCGCGCCGCGCTCGACGCGCTCGCGACCGGCTTCTCGAGCGGCGTCAACGCGGTGCAGGCGCAGGGGCGGGACGCGAACGGACAGCCGGGCGCGGCGATGTTCGCGACCGGCGCGACCCCGACCGACCTGACCCTGTCGCTCACCGACCCGGCCGGAGTCGCGGCGGCATCGGTCGGCGGGGGCTCACGCGACAACGGCAACCTCGCCGCGCTCGCCTCCTTGCGCCAGTCGGGCGGGTTCGAGAACAAGGTGACCAACCTCGTCTCCGACAATGCCGCCGCGCTCAGCGCCAAGCAGACCGTCGCGGCGGCGCAGACCAGCATCCATGACGGGGCCGTATCGGCGCGAGACGCGGTATCGGGGGTCAATCTCGATGACGAGGCGGTCAGCCTGCTCCGCTTCCAACAGGCCTATTCCGCGTCGAGCCGCGTGATCCAGGTCGCGCGCGACACGCTGCAATCAATCCTGGATATTCGTTGATGACGCCGCTCTCGACCTCGCTATTCTATGATCGCACGTCGAGCGCGATGTTGTCGCTGACCGCGAGCGCGCAGACGCTCCAGGACCAGATCTCGACGGGCAAGAAGCTGAGCGCGCCGTCCGACGACGTCGTCGCCTATCAACAGCTGCGCGGCATCGCGGCGGCGAACGCGGACGGCGCGGCGGACGCGGCCAATGTCGGCGTCGCGCAGGCGCGGCTCACCACCGCCGACACGGCGCTGACCGCGATCACCACCCAGCTCCAGCGCGCGTCCGAACTGGCGGTGCAGGCGCGCAACGGGACGCTGAACGACAGCGACCGCGCCGGCGTCGCGACCCAGCTGTCCTCGATCGCGGACACGATCGCTGGCCTCGCCAACACCACCGACGCGAGCGGTCAGCCGGTGTTCGGCGGCGCGGCTACGGGCGCGGCGGTGGTCGCCAACGCCGATGGCACGCACTCGCTGGCCAGCGGCGCGACACCGTCGGTGCCGATCGGCGCGGGCGACAGCATCGTCCCGGGCGAGAACGCGACGGCGGTGCTGGGGCTGCCTGGCGGGCGCAACACGATCGACATGATCGCCGCGCTCGCGACCGCGCTGAAGGCGGGCGGGGACACGTCCGCCGCGCTCGGCGACGCGATCACCGACCTGTCCGCCGCGACGACGCAGGTCAGCGACGTGCAGGCCTCGCTCGGCGCGCGCGGGGCGCGGCTCGACCTCGTCTCCGCCCAGCTCACCACCGCCGCGACGAACCGCGAGGCGCGCCGCTCGTCGCTGGAAGACACCGACGTCACCCAGGCGATCACCGACCTGCAGAAGACCATGACGACGCTGCAGGCGACGCAGGCGAGCTTCACCAAGCTGAGCAGCCTGTCGCTGTTCAACTACCTGAAGTGAGGCGAGCGGCCTCAACATCAACCACTCGTCACCCCGGCCCCGTGCCGGGGTCCAACGTTGTGCGGACGTGCGCGACGTAAGCACGCGCGGACGGTTGGGCCCCGGCACAGGGCCGGGGTGACGACGGTCGGGGGACGATCGCGACTCTCCCCCGCCACGGTTAACCGCATGGTGACGATCCGGCGTTAACCCTCGTGCCCGATCCCGGACGACACGGAGCCGCGCCCACCCATGTTTCCCATCA